>NZ_JBFAMX010000011.1:0-70733 GCF_040659615.1 Nonomuraea sp. NPDC049784 | reverse complement strand
GGGCGGGGCCGTCCCGCTGCTGGTGCCGCCTTCGCTGATGTTCCCGCTGGCCGCGCCGCCCCTGCTGGGCGCGCTGGCGGCGGCCGTGCTGCTGGTCGTGGTGATTTTCGCGATGCCCGAGCCGCCGCATGCCCGCAGGTCGCTGGCGAGCGTGCTGCGCGAGGTGCCCGCCACGGTCGTGTCGGGTGTGCGGCTGGCGGCGGGCGGCGCGGTGCTGCGCCGCCTGATGGCGGCGGCGGCCAGTTCGGGCGTGGTGCTGATGAGCATCGAGCTGCTCACCCCGGGGCGGCTGGCCGAGCTGGCCGGCACGGCCGAGCGCGGCAGCCTGGCCTATGCCGTGGTGGCGGCCCTCGGGTTCGCGAGCAGCGCGGCGGGCAGTGCCCTCGCGCCCCGCGTGGCGCGGCTGGCCGGCGGCTCGGCCCGGGGCGCGATCGCCGGGGCTGTGCTGGCCGCGCTGTCGGTCGGGTCGCTGGCCGCCACGGCGGGGTTCGGCGGCACGGCCGGGCTGGTGAGCGCCGGACTGGCGTACGTGACGCTCTTCGTGGGGCTCTCGGTGGGGGGCCTGCTCTGCCTGGAGATGACCCACAACGCGGTCAGCGCCGCCGAGCGCACCACCGTCACCTCGACCAGCTCGCTGTCGCTCCAGTCCGGCGGCGTCGCGGGCAACCTCACACTCGGCGCCCTGGCCACCCAGGCGGGCACGGGTGCCGCCTGGGCCGTCGCCGCCGCGGTGATGCTGGCCTCGGCCCTGCTGTTCGTGCGGATGCCCGCGCTTACAGGGTCCAGTCGATCTCCGGTCCCACTGGCACGATCCGGTTCGGATTGATGTTGGTCTGGGTGATGTAGTAATGACGCTTGATCTGGTCGAAGACTGTGGTTTCCCGGAAGGCCGGGATCGCGTAGAGCCGCCGCGCGTACGCCCACAGCGCCGGATAGTCGATCAGCCGCCGCACCGAGCACTTGAAGTGCGCGTAGTAGACGGCGTCGAACCTCGCGAGGGTCGTGTAGAGGCGCACGTCGCTGTCGGTGAGCGTGTCGAAGAGGTACTCCGACTCGGCGAGGCGTACCTCGAGGAAGTCGAGCGTGGTGAAGACCCGCGCCACCGCCTCCTCGTACGCCTGCTGGTCACGGGCGAAGCCCGCCTCGTAGACCGCGTTGTTGAGGCCGTGGTACAGGCGGTCGTTCATGATGTCGATGTCGGGGCGCAGGCGTTCCGGATAGAGGTTGGGGGAAGTGCCCCATGACATTTCCAGATCGAGCGTGATCTGCGGGAAGTCGTTGGTGACGATCCGCTTGTCCTTGACGTCCCAGACGCAGGGAACGGTGTAGCGGCCCGTGTAGCCGGGGTCGCTCGCGTGGTAGAGCTCCGACAGGTACTCGGGGTCGCCGCCGGGGACGCGCCAGCCCTTCTCGTCGCGGATGGGATCGACGATCGTGACGTCGAGCAGGTCCTCAAGGCCCAGCAGTTTCCTGACGATCAGCACGCGCTGCGCCCACGGGCAGGCGTAGGAGGCGTAGAGGCGGTAACGGCCCGGCTCGGGAGAGTCGAGGCGGTCGGTGAAACGGTTCGGCTGCCGATTGAAGCGGCCATTACGGGAGGTCTCGCCGCTCAGCTTCATGACCCCTAGTGAAACACGATTCTGATACAGAACTATATTCGGGAGTGTGGCGAAATTTGTGGTGACTCCCGCTAGCCAGGCGCAGCGGGAGGCGTGGGTGGGCGGGGCGATCCCCGAGGTCGAACGAGTACGCCCGGGGCTGTGGTCGATCCCCGTGCCGATCCCCATCAACCCCCTGCGGTACGTGCTGGTCTACGCCCTCGAACTGCCCGACGGGGTGGCGATCGTCGACGCCGGTTGGAACACCGACGAGGCGTACGACGCGCTCGTCGCCGGCCTCGGTGTGGCCGGATACGCGATCACCGACGTCAAGGGCGTGCTCGTCACCCACATCCACCCCGACCACTACGGCCTGGCAGGGCGCATCCGGGAGACGTCGGGCGCCTGGATCGCCCTGCACCCGGCCGACGCGGGCCTGGTCAGGGAGCGTTACGACGACGAGGCCATCGACTCCCTCGTCGAGCGGGAACGCGCGCTGCTCGCCCGCTGCGGGGTGCCGCCGCTGACGTTGGACGAGCTGGCCGGCGCGTCCATGATGATCAGGCACATGGTCTCGATGGCCAGGCCCGACCGCCTCGTCGAGGACGGTGAGGAGCTCGGCCTGCCCGGCTGGGACCTGCGGGCCGTCTGGACGCCCGGCCACTCGCCGGGTCACCTCTGCTTCTTCTCGCCCTCGCGCAGGCTGCTGCTCTCCGGTGACCACGTGCTGGCGAAGATCACGCCGATCGTGGCCGTCCATCCCCAGTCGGGGCCGAACCCGCTGGCCGACTACCTCGACTCGCTGGCCGCCGTGCGCAAGCTGGACGCGGACGAGGTGCTGCCGGCGCACGAGTACCGGTTCCTGGAGCTGGCCGAGCGGGTGGACTATGTGATGGCGCACCACGACGCGCGGCTGGCGGAGATCGAGCAGGTCGTGGGCTCCCTCGACGGCGTCACGTGCTGGGACGCGGCCACCCGCCTGACGTGGTCGCGGCCGTGGGAGACGATCCCGCCGTTCATGCGTCGCTCGGCCAACAACGAGACGCTGGCCCATCTGGTGTGGCTGGAGGCCAAGGGCCGGGTACGAAGGGAGCCTGGCGAGCCGGACCTGTGGCGTCTGCCGTGACCCGGTTATCGTACTCGTAACAGAATGTTGTTCTCCTGCGTGGGAGGTTCGATGCTTCGGTTCGATGACAGGGTCGCGATCATCACGGGGGCCGGGCACGGTCTCGGCAGGTCACACGCGCTGCTGCTGGCCGAACGGGGCGCCAAGGTGGTCGTCAACGACCTCGGCGGCGCGCTCGACGGCACGGGCGCCTCCACCGGGCCCGCCGCTGAGGTGGTCGAGCTCATCACGAAGAACGGCGGCCAGGCCGTGGCCAACGCCGACAACGTCGCCACGCCGGAGGGCGCAAGGGCCATCGTGCAGGCGGCCGTCGACGCGTTCGGCAAGCTGGACATCGTCGTCAACAACGCGGGCATCCTGCGGGACAAGTCGTTCGGGAAGATGACGGTCGAGGACTTCGACGGGGTGCTGGCCGTGCACGTACGCGGCTCGTACCTGGTCAGCCAGGCCGCCTACCCGCTGATGAAGGCGGCCGGCTACGGCCGCATCGTCAACACCTCCAGCCCGGCCGGCCTGTTCGGCAACTTCGGCCAGGCCAACTACTCCACCGCCAAGATGGGCCTGGTCGGCCTGACGAAGACGCTCGCCATCGAAGGCGCCCGCAACGGCATCAAGGCCAACGCCATCGCGCCCATCGCCTGGACCCGGATGACGGAGGCGCTGCTGCCTGCCGAGTTCGAGGCCAAGTTCACGCCCGAGCGGGTGAGCGCGCTGGTGGCGTACCTCGTGCACGAGACGTGCGAGGCGAGCGGCGAGGTGTTCAGCGTCGGCGGCGGCCGGGTGGCGCGGGTGTTCGTGGCGGAGGGGCCGGGCTGGAAGACCGACGACCTCACGCCGGAGACCATCGCGGGCAACTGGGAGGCCGTCATGGCCGAGCAGCCCTATGTCCTCACGGCCGCCGACTCGATGAAGGCGATGCTCTGACGCTTGCGAGCCCCCGCCGCCGGGCGCTCCACGTCGGCGGCGGGGATCACCCCGTCCAGCCACGGCTGCGACAGGCACCAAAAAGTCGGCAAATTTAAGCACAAACCGGGCTTTGTTCGATCTTCGGCGGAAGTTTGGGGAGTTTGGTCGATCCTGGCTCTTGATTTGCCGCATCGGTGATCTTATTGTCTCGGCATGACCCCCCAGCCGGGCTCCGCCGGGGATGTGCTGACGCTTATCAGCGCCGGCTCGGCCACGACCCGTTCCGACCTCGCGAGGCTCACCGGCCTGGCCAGGTCCACGATCTCGCAGCGCGTGGACGCGCTGATCGAGCGCGGTCTGGTCGAGGAGACCGAGAGCGGTGAGTCCACCGGGGGCCGGCCGCCGCGACAGCTGCGCCTGCACACCGAGGACCACGCCTTCGCGGGCGTCGACCTGGGCGCCACTCACTGCCGGGTCGCGTTGATGGACATCTCGGGCAACATGCTGGCCGAGTGCGAGGACTCGCTGCTGATCGGCGAGGGGCCGGAGAAAGTGCTGGCCCACGTGGACCAGCGCCTCGACCGGCTGCTCGGCGAGGCGGGGCGGCCGCGGTCGGCGCTGCGCGCCATCGGGATCGGGGTGCCGGGGCCGGTGGAGTTCGCCACGGGACGGCCGAACAACCCGCCGATCATGCCGGGCTGGAACGACTACCCCGTCCCCGAGTACTTCGACGGCGTGTCGGTGCTGGTCGACAACGACGTCAACGTCATGGCGCTGGGCGAGCACCGCCACTCGTTCCCGGGCATCCAGCACCTGCTGTTCGTCAAGGTCGGCACGGGCATCGGCTGCGGCATCATGGCCGAGGGCAAGCTGCACCGGGGCGCCCAGGGCTCGGCCGGCGACATCGGCCACATCCGGGTCAGCGGCCACGAGGACGCGGGCTGCCGGTGCGGCAACAGCGCCTGCCTGGAGGCGGTGGCCGGTGGGGCGGCCATCGCGCGGCGGCTGACCGAGTTGGGCCTCGCGGCCGAGTCGGGAGCGGACGTCGTGGCACTCGTACAGGCGGGCAACACCCAGGCGCTGCGGCTGGTCAGAGAGGCCGGCCGGCACATCGGCGAGGTGCTGGCCAGCCTGGTCAACTTCTTCAACCCCGAGGTCATCGTCATCGGCGGCGCGCTGTCGAGGGTGCACGAACACCTGCTGGCCGGGATCAGGGAGACGGTCTACCGCAGGTCGCTCCCGCTGGCCACGCACCACCTGTCGATCACGCCGAGCCGTACGGGCATCAACGCGGCCGCGCTCGGGGCGGGGATCCTCTCCATCGAGCACTACCTCTCACCGGACAACATCAACCGCATCGTCAACGCCTGAAAGGGACCCCCGATGCTGGTCATGAAGGGCATCGTCAAGCAGTTCCCCGGCGTGCGCGCGCTGGACGGAGTCGACCTGGACGTACGGGCGGGCGAGGTGCACTGCCTGCTCGGCCAGAACGGCGCCGGCAAATCCACCCTGATCAAGGTGCTGGCCGGGGCCCACCAGCCGGACGAGGGCACGATCCTGTTCAACGAGAAGGAAGTGCGCCCGAGCAGCCCCATAGACGCCATCAGGCTCGGCTTCGCCACCATCTACCAGGAACTCGACCTGGTCGATGGGCTCAGCGTGGCCGAGAACATCTTCCTCGGCCACGAGCACGCCCGCTTCGGCTTCGTGAACAGGGCGGCCGCCAGGCGCGCGGCCCGCGAGGTGCTCGAGCGGCTGGGCCACCCGGAGATCCGCCCGTCGGCCGAGGTGGGACGGCTGTCGCCGGCCGCCAAGCAGGTCGTGTCCATGGCGCGGGCGCTCTCGCACGACGCCCGGCTGATCATCATGGACGAGCCGTCCGCGGCCCTCGCCCACGACGAGGTCGCGAACCTCTTCCGCATCATCCGTGAGCTCACCGCCCAGGGCGTGGCCGTCGTCTACATCTCCCACCGCCTGGAGGAGATCCGCGAGATCGGCGACCGCGTCACCGTGCTCAAGGACGGCCGCACGGTGGCCGTCGGCCTGTCCGCGCGCGACACCCCCACGGCGGAGATCGTCTCCCTCATGACGGGCCGGAACGTCGAGTACGTCTTCCCGCCCCGAGCCGAGCGCTCCCTGGGCGAGGAGGTCCTCAGGGTCGAGGACCTGTCCTCGCCCGGCGTCTTCTCCGGCGTCTCGTTCTCCGTGCGGGCGGGCGAGATCGTCGGGCTGGCCGGGCTCGTCGGCTCGGGCCGCTCGGAGATCCTCGAGGCGGTGTACGGCGCCCGCCCCTCCTCGGGGCGCGTCCTGCTCGACGGACAGCCCGTGCGCCGGAGCGTCGTCGGGACCGTCAGGCGCGGCATGGGCCTGGCCCCGGAGGAGCGCAAGGCCCAGGCCCTGCTCCTCGACCAGAGCGTCACCGCCAACATCACGCTGGGCAGCCTGCCGGGGTTCGCCAGGTTCGGCTGGATCGACCGCAAACGTGAGCGGAACGAGGCCAAGCGCCTGTCAGAAATGCTGGACATCCGGCCACCCGACCCCGAACGCCCGATCAGGACGCTCTCGGGCGGCAACCAGCAGAAGGCCGTGCTCGCCCGCTGGCTGCTCGGCGGCCGCAAGCTGCTCCTGCTAGACGAACCGACCAGGGGCGTGGACGTGGGCGCCAGGGCCGAGCTGTACGCGGTGATCCGCGACCTCGCCGAGCGAGGCATCGGCGTGCTGCTGGTCTCCAGCGAGGTGCCCGAGGTGCTCGGCCTCGCCGACCGGGTGCTGGTGTTACGCGAGGGATCGGTCATCCACGAGGGCGACGCGGCGGAGCTGGACGAGCACCGCGTACTCGACATGATCATGAATGGGAGGGCGGCGTGATGAGCGAGCCCACAACGGAGCGGCCTCTGTCCGGAGCGGCCGCGCCCCCGCCGTCGCGCGGCTTCGGCGGATTAGGGGAGATGCGACATCTCGGGCTGCTGGTGGCTCTGGCGCTGCTGGTCGTCGTCGGCCTGGTCACCAGGCCCGAGAACTTCGCCACCACCTCCAACCTGGTCAGCATCCTCTCCCTGGCCGCCACCATCGGTGTGATCACGGTCGGGGCCACGTTCGTGATCATCGGCGGTGGCATCGACCTGTCGGTGGGCGCGGTCATGGCGCTGGCCTCGGTCTGGGCGACGACGCTCGCCACCCAGTCGTACGGGCCGGTGGTGATGGCGATCTGCGCCATCCTGGTCGGCACGGGAGCGGGGCTGGTCAACGGCCTGCTCATCGCCTACGGGCGGCTCGTGCCGTTCATCGCGACGCTGGCCATGCTCGTCGCCGCCCGCGGGCTGGCGCAGCGCATGTCCGACCGAAAGACGCAGCTCATCCAGGCCGACAACGCCGCCATCGTCGACCTGTCGACCACGCGCGTGCTCGGCATCCCGCTGCTGGTCTACATCTTCGCCCTGGTCGTGGTGCTCGGGTGGATCGTGCTCAACCGCACGACGTTCGGGCGGCGGACGTACGCGGTCGGGGGCAACCCTGAGGCCGCCAGGCTCGCCGGGATCGACGTGCGCAGGCACACGATGCTGCTCTACGCCCTGTCGGGGTTGTGCTGCGGCATCGCCGCCATCCTGATCATGGCGCGCACGACGACGGGCTCGTCCACCCACGGCGACCTGTACGAACTCGACGCCATCGCCGCCGTGATCATCGGCGGCACGCTGCTCACCGGGGGCCGGGGCACGATCGTGGGCTCGATCCTGGGCCTGCTGATCTTCACGCTCATCACCAACCTGTTCATTCTCAACGGGCTCAACACGAGCGACCAGCTCATCGCGAAGGGCCTGATCATCGTCGTCGCCGTTCTTCTCCAGCGGCGGAACCTGAAGGAGAGAGCACCATGAGTGAGAACGTCGCGCGCAGGGGATTCCTCGTCGGCGGGGCCGTACTCTTAGCGGCGGGCTGCACCAGCAACGAACCCGCGGCGGCGCCCAGCAGCGCGGCCGCCGCTCCAGCCCCCGCCGCGAGCGGCAACGACGAGCCTGGCCAGAAGGTCACGATCGGCTTCTCGGCGCCCGCCGCCGACCACGGCTGGATCGCGGCCATCGCCAAGAACGCCGAGAGCGCCGCGAAGCAGTACTCCGACGTCGAATTCAAGCCGGTCGAGCCCACCAACGACATCAACCAGCAGATCTCGGCGGTCGAGTCGCTCATCGCCGCCAAGGTGAACGCGCTGGTCATCCTGCCCAACGACGGCCAGCAGCTGAACCAGGTCGCGCTGCAGGCGACCCAGGCGGGGATCCCGGTCATCAACCTCGACCGCGTCTTCCCCGACAAGCTGGCCTACCGTACCTGGATCGGCGGCGACAACTACGGTATGGGCGTCGCGGCCGGGCAGTTCATCGGCAAGCAGCTCAAGGACAAGGGCGTCTCGAATCCGGTCATCGTCGAGATCCAGGGCATCGCCACGTTGCCGTTGACGCAGGACCGCAGCAAGGGGTTCGCGGACGCGCTGAAGACGTACGGGTTCAGCGTCACCGCCAAGCAGGACGCCAAGTTCACGGTGGAGACCGGCAACCAGGTGGCCACGTCGCTGCTCCAGGCGCACAAGAAGATCGACGCGATGTGGAACCACGACGACGACCAGGGCATCGGCGTGCTCGCCGCGATCAAGGAGGCCAACCGGGACGAGTTCATCATGGTCGGCGGCGCCGGTTCGCTGAACGCGATGAAGGAGATCCAGTCGGGCACATCGGTGCTGAAGGCCACGGTCACCTACAGCCCCACGATGGCCTCCTCTGCTATCAAACTCGCGCGTCTGATAGCACAGGGGAAGGGCATGAGTGATCTGGTGGAGCAGCAGGTTCCGCAGTCCATCACGCTCGCGTCCGAGACCATCACCAAGGAGAACGTCGAAAAATACCTTTCTCTTGGGTTCGAATCCTGATCGGGGGTTGCATGTCAGACAAGACCACCATCGGCGTGGGCATGATCGGCTACGCGTTCATGGGCCGCGTTCACTCTCAGGCCTGGCGGAGCGTGGGAGCCTTCTTCGACCTTCCGCTGACGCCGCGCATGGCGGTGATCGCCGGCCGGTCGAAGGAGCGCACGGAGGCCGCCGCGGCGCAGCTCGGCTGGGCCGATGCCGAGACGGACTGGAGGGAGCTGATCACGCGTGACGACGTGCAGATCGTCGACATCTGCACACCCGGCGACTCGCACGCCGAGATCGCCATCGCCGCGCTGCAGGCAGGCAAGCATGTGATCTGCGAGAAGCCGCTGGCCAACACCGTGGAGGAAGCCGAGGCCATGGTCCGGGCCGCGGCCTCCGCGCCGGGCAAGAGCATGGTGGCGTTCAACTACCGGCGAGTGCCCGCGGTCGCGCTGGCCCGCCGGTTCGTCGAAGAGGGCCGGATCGGCGAGATCAGGCACGTGCGTGCCGCGTACCTGCAGGACTGGATCGTCGACCCGGAGTTCCCGCTGGTCTGGCGGCTGCAGAAGGACAAGGCGGGATCGGGCGCGCTGGGCGACATCGGCGCGCACATCGTCGACGCGGCCCAGTTCATCACCGGGCAGACGTTGGTGGGCGTCTCGGCGCTGACGGAGACGTTCATCAAGGAACGCCCGCTCGCCGCGGAGTCCGCGGGCCTGGGCGCTTCGCGGGCCGACTCCATGGGGCAGGTCACCGTGGACGACGCCGCCCTGTTCATCGGGCGGTTGTCGGGCGGAGGGCTGGCCTCGTTCGAGGCCACCCGCTTCGCCTTCGGGCGCAAGAACGCGATGCGCATCGAGATCAACGGCTCGCTCGGCAGCCTGGCGTTCGATTTCGAGGCCATGAACGAGCTGTGGTTCAGCTCCGGAGGCGGCGGTTTCGAGCGGATCCTGGTCACCGAACCCGACCACCCGTACGTGGGCGCCTGGTGGCCGCCGGGGCACGGGCTCGGCTACGAGCACACCTTCACCCACGAGGTCAAGGACTTCCTGGAGGCGATCGCCGCCGGGGCCGACCCGTCGCCGTCGTTCGCGGACGGGCTGCGGGTGCAGCGGGTGCTGGAGGCGGTCGAGCAGAGCGCGGCTGAGGGCAGCCGCTACACGAACGTGGAGGACTGACTCATGCGACCTGTCACCCTGTTCACGGGGCAGTGGGCCGACCTGCCGTTCGAGGAGGTGTGCAGGCTGGCGGCCGAATGGGGCTACGACGGCCTGGAGATCGCCTGCTCGGGCGACCATTTCGACGTGGCCCAGGCCGTGGCTGACCCGTCGTACGTGGAGCAGAAGCGCGCCCAGCTCGACAAGCACGGGCTCAAGGTCTGGACCATCTCCAACCACCTCGTCGGCCAGGCCGTATGCGACCTCATCGACGAGCGGCACAAGGCCATCCTGCCCGCCCGCATCTGGGGCTCCGGCGACCCCGAGTCGGTACGCCAGGCCGCGGCCGAGGACATGAAGAACACGGCCCGGGCGGCCTCGCTGCTGGGCGTGGACACGGTGGTGGGCTTCACCGGGTCGTCGATCTGGCACACGGTGGCCATGTTCCCGCCGGTGCCCGCTTCGATGGTGGAGGCCGGCTACCAGGACTTCGCGGACCGCTGGAACCCGATCCTCGACGTCTTCGACGAGGTCGGGGTGCGCTTCGCCCACGAGGTCCATCCGAGCGAGATCGCGTACGACTACTACACCACCCAGCGGACCCTGGAGGCGATCGGCCACCGCCCCGCCTTCGGCCTGAACTGGGACCCGTCCCACATGGTCTGGCAGGACCTGGACCCGGTCGGGTTCATCCTGGACTTCCAGGACCGGATCTACCACGTGGACTGCAAGGACACGCGCATGCGCGTCGGAGACGGCCGCAAGGGCCGCCTGTCCTCGCACCTGCCGTGGGCGGACATGCGCCGCGGCTGGGACTTCGTCTCCACGGGACGGGGCGACGTGCCGTGGGAGGACTGTTTCCGCGCTCTGAACTCGATCGGGTACGAAGGGCCGATCTCGATCGAGTGGGAGGACGCTGGGATGGACCGGCTCGACGGGGCCAGGGAGGCTCTGGCGTACATCCGCAAGCTCAACTCCATCACCCCACCGGCCACCGCCTTCGACGCCGCCTTCTCGACCACCTAGGGGAGAAGCAAGGCCTTCCACGGGGGCGCTGCGCGCCAGGGGTTACAGACAGCGCCTCCCAGGGGGCTCCACCCCCCGCACGCAGCGTTGAAGATCCTCAGCGGGTGCGCCGGCGCAACGCCCGCGATTCGGGCCGGCCACTCTCGCCGCTGCGGCCATCCGCCATCGATCACATTGAAGGCCGCTCGCCGGTGACGCGGGCGGCCTCCATGGCCCGTGCGCGGTCAGTTGTCCCTTCCAGGAAGTCGGCTGGAGGAACACATGCTGCCGTGGTTCCAGTGGGGCTCTACGGGCTCACGTAGTGGTGTAGCAGCGCGGGCTCACCGGCTGTGTTGACCCAGTCAGCGCGGCTGCTGCCCACCCTGCGCCAGCCGGACCGTTCGTAGAACGCGATGGCCGCCCTGCCCTCAGAGGACACCTCCAGCTTCAGCGGCCCCCGCACAGCGGCGCGGACCGAGTCCAGAAGTTGGGCGGCCACACTCTGCCCGCGTGCTGCCGGGGTCACGAACAGACGGACGATCTCCGCGTCCCGGGTGAGACCGACGTGGCCATGCACGGCGCCCGCCTCGATCGCTATCCAGGCCGACGTCAGATCGGCCGGGTTCAGCCAGCCCCAAGGATCGTCCGGCCAGTCCACGGGATAGCGGTCGGCGGCCTGGACCTGGGCGAGTGCCTCAACGCAAGCGTCCATGTCCTCGGAGTTTCTGAGGCGAATCGTCATGCGGGCAAGCGTAAAGCCGTGATCCGTGCCGAGTGACATGAGCCGCCGCTCCGTACTCCGCGACGTTCACGTGTACAAGACACGTCAGCTCAACCTGAACACCGACAACGTCAACCAGACGCGGACAACGACCTCTTCGACTGCAGCAGACATCAGTCCATGAGGACGATCTGGCGGAGGACCTCACCGCTCCGCAACGCCGCCACGGCGTCGTTCAGGTCCGCCAGGCGGATGCGGGCGCTGATCATCGACTCCAGGTCCAGCTTGCCGGCCTTGTGGAGCTTGGCGAAGTAGGGGAAGGCGTGGCGCACGTCCGCCTCCCCGTACAGGCTGGACAGCAGGTTCTTGCCCTCGAACAGCAGGCTGAACGCCGAGATCGACACCATGTCGTCCAGCGCGCCCGCCCCGACCACGATGACGTCGCCACCCTGCCGGGTGATCTGCCAGGCGCTCTGGATGGTGGCCGACTTGCCGACCACCTCGAAGCCGTAGTCGAAGCCGGCGCCGGCGGTGAGCTCGTTGATGGCCTCCGGAACCTGCTCCGGGGTGACCGCGTGCGTCGCGCCCACCTTCTTGGCCAGCTCGTGCTTGGACTCCAGCGGGTCGACCGCGAGGATCGTCCTGGCGCCGGAGACGCGGGCGCCCTGGATGACCGACAGGCCGACGCCGCCGCAGCCGATCACCGCGACCGTCGAGCCCGGGCGTACCTTGGCGGTGTTGATCGCGGCGCCCACGCCGGTCGTGATGCCGCAGCCGATCAGGGCCGCCGCCTCCCACGACACGTCCTCGTCGATCTTGATCGCGCCCTGCCACGGCACGACGATCTCCTCCGCCCAGGTGCCGCACCCGGCCATCCCGAACGCCGTCGCCCCGTCGCCCCCGAAGCGGAAGTTGCCCTTGCTGAACGCCTCGACGACGTACTTGATGCAGAGGTACGGCTGGCCGCCCAGGCACAGGTCGCACTCCTGGCAGCCCGGCCGCCAGTTGATGACCACGTGGTCGCCCGGCTTGAGCGAGGTGACGTGCTCGCCCACCTCGACCACCTCGCCCGCGCCCTCGTGCCCGAGCACCAGCGGCACGGGCTGTGGCAGGACGCCGGTCATGGCCGACAGGTCCGAGTGGCAGACGCCCGTTGCCTTGATCCGTACGCGTACGTCCGCCGGCCCGACGGGGGCCAGGGTGACGTCGTCGCGGATGTCCAGCTTGTCGTTGCCTACGGCGTGCAGGATCGCGGCGCGCATGGGGGGTTCCTCCTCGAACTCAGGCGTAGGGCTGGCTATTCCTCGAGGGACAGGGCGGCTTTGGGGCAGGACCTGACCGCGTGGCGGACGCGGTCCTGCAGCTCGGGGGGTGGTTCCGGCAGCAGGATGTGGAGCTGGTCGTCGTCGTCCACCTCGAACACTTCCGGCGCGAGCCCCATGCACACGGCGTTGGCCTCGCAGACCAGCTCGTCCAGCTTGATTTTCACGTGAGCCTCCTGTGATCCCATGAGACCACTTTGGTGTGCTCGACGACGTACGCAACCCGCTTCTGTCCGGTCTTGTCCACGTACGGGCGCAGCAGTTCGTCTGGTACGCCCGGAGTCATCCGGCGGGCGACCATCATGCCGACGTCCATGACGCGGTCGCGGTCGTCCACCCGCTCGGCCTTCCCGTACACCAGGACGCCGCGCAGCTCGCCGTAATCGTCGCCGGTCTCGACCAGGCAGCTCACCCGGGGATCGCGCGCCAGGTTGCGGGCCTTCTGGGCTTTCGTGTAGGTCCAGAAGGTGATGCGTCCCTCGTCGAGCCCGTAGAACATGGTCACCAGGTGCGGCGTGCCGTCCGGGTTGATGGTGGCCAGCTGCAGCTTGCGTGAGCTCTCGAGGAACGCGGTGACGTCGTCGTCCGACATCGCGATGCGAGCGCGCTGATTCACGTTGCAAGTAGAACAGGTTTCAGAAGAGCCCTGCAAGGGCCTCCTGGAATGTTATTCGGTTCGGCTAGGGTGCTTCCCTATGTCGATGCCGTCAGAGCTGCGCCACGCAGCGAAGCACGCCAAGGGATTCATGCCGGCCAACGAGGGGCTGGCTCTGTTCGAGGCGGCCTGCCAGTACGGCAAGCTCGGGCCGATCGGTGAGATCGGCACCTACTGTGGCAAGTCGGCCATCTACCTCGGCGCGGCGGCCAGGCAGGCCGGGTCAGTGGTCGTCACCGTGGACCATCACCGGGGCTCGGAGGAGATTCAGCCCGGTTGGGCCCATCACGATCCGACGCTGGTGGATCCCCGGTTCGGGAAGATGGACTCGTTGCCGACGTTCAGGGCGACGATCGCGGCGGCGGGGCTCGAGGACGAGGTGATCGCCGTCGTGGGCCGGTCGGAGCAGGTCGCCAAGCTCTGGCACGCGCCCCTGGGCATGCTGTTCATCGACGGTGGGCACTCCGATGAGCCGGTGACCCGGGACTACGAGGGGTGGGCGCCGCACGTCATGGAGGGCGGGGCACTGGTCTTCCACGACATTTATCCCGATCCCAACGATGGGGGGCAGGCGCCGTACCGGATCTATCAGCGGGCGGTGCGGTCGGGCGCGTTCAGCGAGGTGTCGGTGGAGGGGTCGCTGCGCGTGCTCGAACGCGTCGGCCCTGGTATCTGACCCCGATCAGTAACGGTGGCGGCGGGTCCAGGAGCGGCGGGTCTGGGACTGCCAGTGCTGGAAGTCCTCGTGCGTGTGCGCCTCGTGCCCGAGCGCGATGAGCGCCTGGTCCGTCCACGAGGCCGCCTGCTCCGGCTCGGCGCCCGCCAGGATCGGCACGGCCTGCGCCGCGTGGTCCGGCAGCGTCCCTGACCGCAGCCTGGCGGCCACGGCGAACGCGCACCCCTGCGCCAGATGGGCGCGGAACCCGTCGGCGCCGGCGTGCTCGGTCAGCCACCACAGCTCGTCGGACTCGGCCCCGCCGGTGTACGTGGCCGCGAACCCGACCCCGCTCCACAGGTCGGCCCGCCGTCCCGGCGGGTATCCGCCGATCCTGGCGGAGACGTCGCCGGGCGAGGCGCAGTCGTGGTACCAGAGCAGCCGCCCCAGCCCCTGGTCGAACACCGCGCAGTGCCCTCTGGTGAGCAGGTCGGGCATCGTGCGCTCGCCCACCATGCGATTGGCCCTGGTCAGGCTCCATTCGAAGCCGAACCCGTCCACCGCCAGCCACCGCAGCAGCGGATGCGCCCGCCGAGCTCCCCGTACGGGCCGCAGCCGCAGCAGCGCGTACGCGCGACCGGCTCCGAGGTAGGCGGCGTGGCGGTGATGCTGGGCGGGGCCGGTGAGTAGCTCGTGAAGGCGCCGGCCCCGCGTCAGCGTGAGCAGGTCGAGTACGGTGCAGGCCGCCGCCGCCCCTTCGTAGCCGAAGGGCCGCTGCTCAGCCGAGATTTCCTCAACCTTCTCAACTTCCCGGGACATCACCGCGTTGAAGCCGAAGACGTACGATCTTTCGGCGTCGTTGAATGCCGACCGGGAGGCTCCACTTCTGGTCCGGAACCGTCGCCGGCTCAGATCGGACTCCTGTGGATCCTTGGCCAGGAGCCGCCGCAGCCCCGCCGCTCTGGGCAATGTCGGCTCGGTCCTGACCTGGTCCAAGAACAATGTTGTGCCCGCGTCGCCCACGCTTCCCCCGAAGACGCCTCGTACGAGTCACTCCGAAGCTAGTAAGCCCATTGCGCCGATCATCGGCGGCGCACCGGATTTCGGGGGCAAAGAACCCGCAAAAGCGCTTGTGCCTGATGATCAGGCCAGGTCAGAGGTCCTCGAGACGTACCAGCCCGGTGCCGGCGGCGCACCCGCAGCTCTCCGGATCGGACACCGACGTCCCGGCGATGTCCCGGAACAGCCCAGAGCCCGGCGTCAGCTCCAGCAGCGCGTCCGCCGCCAGGACGGCCGCGGCGGCCGTGTACCCGGATCGCTCGTGAGGGAAGTGCTTGCGGTTCGCGAACTGCCACCCTGTCCAGTACGAGCCGTCCGCGTGCCGCAGATGCTGCACGTCCCCGAACAGCGTGACGGCCCGCCCCCGGTCTCCCAGCGCGTCGAGCGCCAGCACCAGCTCGCACGTCTCCGCCCCCGTCACCCACGGCTGGTCGGACACGCACCTGATCCCGAGCCCGGGCACCACGAACGTCGCCCACTCCCGTTCCAGCAGCTCGAACGCCTGCCGCCCGCGCACCGCGCCGCCGAGCACCGGGTAGTACCAGTCCATGGAGAAGCGGCTCTTGTCCGCGAACGCCTCGGGATGGGCCGCCAACACGTGGGCCAGCCGGTCGGCGGCCAACTCCCAGTGGGGTTGCGGGTCTTGCAAGTGCTCGGCCAGCAGCACGCCGCAGCGCAGCCCCTGGTGGATGGACGAGCAGCCGGTGAGCAGCGCGTACGTCGAGGCCCTGCCGTGCGCGTCCCGTTCCCAGACGATCTCGCCCCGCTCGGTCTGCAGCCCCGCCACGTAGTCGAGCGCGGCCTTGACCATGGGCCAGTGCTCCTCGGTGAACGCCTGGTCACCGGTGACGAGGTGGTGGTGCCAGAGCCCGGCGGCGACGTAGGCGGCGTGATTGGTCTCGCCGCCCAGCTCCGTGGGCACGCCGTCGACCAGCTTCATCGGCCAGGAGCCGTCGGGGCGCTGGTGGCGGGCCAGCCAGGCGTAGCCGCGCCGTACGGGCTCCTTGAGGCCCGCGACGGACATGGCCATGAGGCACTCGACGTGGTTCCACGCGTCGATGTGGCCCTCCGGCCAGGGCATGCCGCCGTCGTCCTGTTGTATCGCCGCGATGCTCTCGGCCGTCCGCACGACCTCCGCGGGGGAGATCATGGCTTCCTGACGTAGAGGACCACGCTCTTGCCGATGATCGGGTTGAGCACGGCTTCGGCGATCCTGGTCGCGGCGGGGCGCTTCATGATGTCCCAGACCAGCAGCTCGTGGTACGCCTTGGCGAGCGGGTGGTCGTCATTGTTGACGCCGACGGCGCACTTGATCCACCAGTACGGCGCGTGCAGTCCGTGGGCGTGGTGGTGCGGGCCGATCTTGAACCCGGTGGCCTTCAGCTTCGCCGACAGCTCGGCCAGCGTATAGATCCGGACATGTCCGCCGGGAGCGGTGTGGTATGCCTCGTCCAGCGCCCAGCAGATGCGCTCGGGCAGGAAGCTCGGCACGGTCACGGCCGCCGTGCCGCCCGGCTTGAGCACGCGGAAGATCTCGCGCATGGCCGCCATGTCGTCGGGGATGTGCTCCAGCACCTCGGCCGCGATGACCCGGTCGAAGCTGCCGTCCTCGAACGGCATGTCCAGCGCCGTGCCCTGGACGATCTGCCCGCTGGCCCCCGGAGGCACCTCGCCCGCTTTGTCCATCGCCACGAACATGGCCGCCACGCCGTCCAGCTCTGACTGGTCCATGTCGAACGCGATCACGTCCGCCCCCCGGCGCAGCACCTCGAAGGCGTGCCTGCCGCCGCCGCAGCCCAGGTCGAGCACGCGCACGCCGGGACCGACGGGAAGCCGGGCGAAGTCCACGGTCAGCACTGGTTGCCTCTCTTTTTGTGGTTCTCGATGGCCTCGTGGTACGCCTCGACGGTTCTCCTGGCCACGACGTGCCAGGTGTAGCGCTCCATGACACGCTCGTATCCGGCCTTGCCGACCCGTTCGCGCTCTTCAGGGGAGTCGTGCAGGCGGCGCAGCACCGTGGCCAGCTCCTCGGGGTCGCCGGGGGCCACCTGGATGGCCGCGTCGCCGACGACCTCGGGCAGTGCCCCCGTACGGCTGGCCACCAGGGGCGTGCCGCAGGCCATGTGCTCGACGGCGGGCAGCGAGAAGCCCTCATAGAGGGAGGGGACGACCGAGATCTCCGAGGTGGCAATCAGCTCGCCCAGCTCGTCGTCGGAGATGCCGTGCACGAAACGCACCCGGTCTTCCAGTGACAGCTCCTGGACGAGCTGCTCGGTCGGGCCGCCGGGGGTGGGACGGCTGACGACGGTGAGGTACACGTCGCGCTCGGTGGCCAGCTTCGCGACCGCCCGCAGCAGTGTCGCGACGCCCTTCATGGGCGAGTCCGCGCTGGCCACCGCCACGATCGAGCCCTTGCGCCTGGGCTTGTCCGGGCGCGGGTGGAAGTAGCGGGTGTCGACGCCGAGGGGGATCAGGCGCATGTTCGCCTGGGGGACGTTGAAGTCGCGGTGGATGTCGGCCAGCGACGACTCGCTGACGGTCAGGATCGGGCTCAGCCGGGGCGCGACGCGTGACTGCATCTTCACGAACCCGTACCAGCGGCGCAGGCTCAGCCTCTTCCCGCCCGTGGCGGCCTCGAGCTCGATGCGCCGGTCGACGCTGATCGGGTGGTGGATGGTGCCGACCACGGGGAACATCCGCTGGATGCCGAGCAGGCCGTACCCGAGGGTCTGGTTGTCCTGCACGACGTCGAAGTCGCCGACGCGCTTCTTCAGCTCGCGGTAGGCCCGCAGCGTGAACGTCAGCGGCTCGGGGAACCCGGCGGTCCACATCGTCCCGACTTCGAGCCAGTCGATCCAGTCGCGGTATTCGTGCAGCTTGGGAGTTCTGAACGGGTCCTCGTCGCGGTAGAGGTCGAGGCTGGGCACCTCGCGCAGAATGACGCCCTCGTCCAGCTCGGGATAGGGCTGTCCGGAGAACACCTCGACGTGGTGGCCGAGCGCGACCAGCTCGCGGCTTACGTGGCGGAGATAGACGCCCTGGCCCCCACAGGTGGGCTTGCTGCGGTAGGACAGCAGCGCGATCCGCAGCCGTTCCCCGGAGACACCCTGCGTTGGCTCCTGCACGGACACCCCTTTCTCCGCCGGTTGGGCCCTGAGACGGGCGTGTACCGTGAAGATGACCTTAGTCCGAGAAGGCTACCATTCGGTAGGTCGGCTGGAATTGTTCACATTGGCTGTCACACGTCGTGCGAACTGCGACGTTGCTGTAACCGAGCGTGGTTCGGTGGAACACGTTCTAGGTGGGCCCGATGCCCTGTCGGCGCGCTTACCTGTACATTCCCGTCCCAAAAGGACGCGGTTCGTGATAGTTGGAGGACCCTTGGCCAGGCGCGCTCTGATTACCGGCATCACCGGCCAGGACGGTTCCTACCTAGCGGAGCACCTGCTCGAGCAGGGATATGAGGTGTGGGGCCTGGCCCGGGGGCAGGCGAACCCGCGTGTCTCCCGGATGCGCAAGCTGCTCTCCGACGTGCAGGTGGTGCGGGGAGACCTGCTGGACCAGGGGTCCCTGATCTCGGCTGTGGAACGGGTTCAGCCGGACGAGGTGTACAACCTGGGGGCGATCTCGTTCGTGCCGATGTCGTGGGAGCAGGCCGAGCTCACGGCGGAGGTGACCGGGATGGGCGTGTTGCGCATGCTGGAGGCGATCCGGGTGTGCTCGGGCGTGTCGCGAGGCTCGGGCTCGTCCGGACAGATCCGCTTTTATCAGGCTTCCTCCTCTGAGATGTTCGGCCAGGTCAGCGAGACGCCGCAGACCGAGCGCACTGCCTTCCACCCGCGCTCGCCGTACGGGGTGGCCAAGGCGTACGGGCACTTCCTCACGCAGAACTACCGCGAGTCGTACGGGATGTTCGCCGTGTCCGGGATCCTGTTCAACCACGAGTCGCCGCGCCGGGGAGCCGAGTTCGTCACCAGGAAGGTCTCGCTGGGGGTGGCGCGGATCAAGCTGGGGCTGGCCACGGAGCTGCGGCTGGGGAACCTGGAGGCGCGCCGGGACTGGGGGTTCGCCGGCGACTATGTGAAGGCCATGCACCTGATGCTGCAGGCGGCCAATCCCGAGGACTACGTGATCGGGACAGGGCGGATGAAGTCGGTCAGGGAGCTGGTGGAGGCGGCGTTCTCGGCCGCGGGGCTGGACTGGGAGCGGTACGTGGTGACGGACCAGACGCTGCACCGTCCGGCCGAGGTGGACCTGCTGTGCGCGGACCCGAAGAAGGCGCGGGCGCAGCTGGGCTGGGAAACCAGTGTGTCGTTCGACGAGCTGGTCGCGATGATGGTCGAGTCCGATCTGCGGCTCCTGTCCGACGGCGCCGATCCCGACGAGGACTCTTGGCCCTGATCGCCGTTATTCGCTCGCGTCTGTCCAGGAAGCGTGCCGCCGGCTGCTTCCATCCTTTACGCGTTGCCGTGGTCAGCCAACCGCCGTCGCCGGCTCACGTCTGTCCAGGGAGACGGCCGCTGACCGGTCAGTGGCGCGCCGCCGTAACGGCGCGCAAGTTCACCGGCTCCGTGGTTCGCGCTGACCGTCTACGCCCCCGTGGTCGCCTCGCGGTAGGTGCCCGGAGTGAGGCCGAAGTAGCGGGTGAACCAGCGGGTCAGGTGGCTCTGGTCGGCGAAGCCCGTCTCCATGGCCGCCTCGCCGAGTGGCGTGCCGCCGGCGATCAGGGTGCGGGCCTCTCTGAGCCGTAGCTGCCGCTGGTAGTCGCTCGGGGCCATCCCGTACTCGGACCGGAACGCGCGGTAGACCGCGTACCGGCTGGCGCCTGTGGCCCTTGCCAGGTCGTCGGCCGTGAGATCGTCCCTGAGCCGGTCGTGGAGTAGCTGTCTGGCCTGCCGCGCGACTCCGGCCGATCTGCCGGGCCGGGCGGCCGGGCGGATCGGGGTCGTCGCCGCTCGCCGTACGATCGCCGCGATCGTCCTCGTGAGCAGCTCGTCGCGCCGTAGCGCCGTCGCCTCGCCGCTCAGGAGGGCCGCGTGCAGTTCGCGCAGCGCGCTCGCCAGGACGGGGTCGTCGACCACGGGGGCGGCGAAGAGCGGCAGGCCCGTATGGCGGCCCGTCACGTCCGTGAGGGCGTTCGAGACGAGATCGGTGCCGATGTGGACGATCTTGTAGGTGAAGCCGAGCGCGTTGGTGGCGTGGCCGTCGTGGGGGTCCTCGGGGTTGAAGGCCATGACCATGCCTGCCGCGCTGGTGTGGGCCGAGCCGCGGCAGGTGAACGACTGCGCGCCGGTCTCGGTGACCCCGAACGAGTACGTCTCGTGGCTGTGCCGGTGGTACACGTGCCGCTCGAAGTGGGCATGCATGGCCTCCAGCGGCCGGTCCGGCGACCGCCAGTATCGGGACCAGTCATGTGCCATCCATCCATTGTCGCCACCTCTATTGACAAACCAAATTTTTACGTAAAGGATTGTTTTTGCGATGAGAGACGTCCTGTACCTGGAAGAGATCGAGCAGGCCGAGGCACTGCTCAAGCCGCAGCGCGTGGAGGTGCTGCGGCAGCTGGCCGAGCCGCGTACGTGCTCAGAGGTCGCCGAACGGCTCGGCCAGACGCCGCAGCGGGTCTACTACCACGTCAAGCGGCTGGTCGAGGCGGGCCTCGTGGACCTGGTGTCGGAGCGCAAGGTGCGCGGGATCCACGAGGGCATCTACCAGGCCGGCGCGCGTTCGTACTGGCTGTCGCCTCGTCTGGTGGGCCGGATCGGGCTGCGCAAGGCCCGCGACGAGCTGAGCCTCGGCTATCTGCTGGACCTCATGGAGGAGGTCCAGGCGGACATCGCAGCACTCGACAGGAGCGCGCCCGAGCTGCCGTCGGTCGGGCTGTCCGGCGAGATCCACGTGCGGCCCGAGAAGCGTCAGGAGTTCCTGAACGATCTGCAGTCGATGCTGCAGGACCTGTTCACGCGGTATGGCGGGGCGGAAGGGGACGCGTTCAAGCTCGCCGTCGCCTGCTATCCCAAGGCCCCCGACCAGCCTGCGACCACCGGCAGCCCCGCGGATCGGCCGGGGACCGACGCTAACCAACCCTGAAGTCGCGAAAGTCACCAGAGTCGTCAGAGGAGCAAGTGACCATGACCGAGCCCATGATTCTTCGTGCCCGCATTCAGGCGCCTCTCAAGGAGGTGCGCCACGCGCTCACCGACCCGGCCGTGCTGCGGATCTGGCTCGCGGAGCACGCCGAGGTGGAGCTGCCCGGCCGGTTCGGGTTCTGGGGGCGTACCACGCCTGAAGGGGACGTGCCGCACCAGCGGCCGCTGTACGCCGACGAGCGTACGGTGCGGTTCGCGTGGCTGCTGGACGGCGAGGAGACGACCACCGAGTTCCGGCTGGAGGAGGACGGGGACGCGACCATCGTGTCGCTGTCGCAGACGCACTTCGACTTCCAGGACGTCATCACCGGCAAGAGCATCCGAGGGGTGCTGCAGACGTACTGGTGCCAGGCCCTCGCCAACCTGGCCGAGCACTTCGAGGGGCGCGAACTCACGCCCAAGTCCGACTACACCTCTCCGGACCTGCGTGCCGAGGTCACGATCGACGCCTCGCCGTCGCAGGTGTTCGACTCGCTGATCGACTCGGAGGCGGTGACGCGGTGGTTCGGGTTCCCGATCGAGATCGAGCCGTACGTGGGCGGTCGCTTCGCGATGGGCGGCCTGGCGAACGACCCGAGCCCGGCCAAGGTGCTCGAGCTCGAGCCCGGCCGTAAGTTCTCCCTGGACTGGGGCGGCACCGGCGTCGGGACATGGGAGCTGGAGGGGTCGGAGGGGAAGACGCGGCTGACGTTGGTGCAGAGCGGGTTCGACGGGGAGCGGCCTCCGTACGCGGCGTGGGGCGGGATCCTGGCGGGCGTCGCGGAGCTGCGGCGCTACCACGAGGTGCCCGACTGGCAGCCGGTCTTCATGGCCTAGCTGTTCCTGTTCCGCACGAGCGTTCAAGACGCGACCGGGGCGAAGCGTGGAGACTCGTGGCCATGCGTTTCGACACCAAGATCGGCATTGTGGTCCGCGCGGATCTGGCCGCATGGCAGAAGCTCAACGTCACCGCCTTCCTGTCCAGCGCGGTGGCGGGCGGGGTGCCGGGGGTCATGGGGGAGCCGTACGAGGACGGGTCGGGCAATTCGTACCTGCCGATGCTCCGGCAGCCTGTGCTCGTCTATACGGCTGATGTGGCGGAACTACGGGGCGTCCGGGAGAAGGCGCTGGGGCGCGGGATGGACGTGTCCGTCTACATCGAGGAGATGTTCAAGACGGGGCACGACGCGGACAATCGGGCGGCCGTGCGGGCGGTGGAGGCCGATGAGCTGGCGCTGGTGGGGGTGGCGGTCCATGGGCCGAAGAACGGCGTGGACAAGGTTCTGAAGGGTCTCTCGCTGCACCCTTAGCACCTCCACGCACACCTCCCGCTGTCTCAGAGCACGGATGGTCGCCCCACGCCCTGTGGATAACCGGCCATCATCCACAGAATCCCATTCGGCCGCCCAGCACGCCGGCCCGCCGTAGCACCCTTGGCGCCATGCCCCAGCCCCACCCCGCACCCAGCCTCCCCGCTGCCGCGCCCCTCGCCCTCCAGGCCATCGGCCCCGACGCCTCTGAGGGAGAGCCGGTCGGCGCCCGCGTAGCACCACCTCCGAAAGCACCGCTCGCTCCGGCCCCTTACCCCTTCTCCCGTCCCTCCCCGATCGAGCGCGCCGGTCGAGCCACCCGAGCGGTCCCGCAGGTCGTCGCCTGCCGCCAGACGGCCGCACACATCTGGGGCCTGAACGTCCTGCCGGCCGCAGAGCCCGACTGGCCCATAGAGCTGACCGCCCCCAGCCATCTGGCGCTCCCCGGCTGCGTCACCTACACGGCGCCCCTTGCGCCCGAGGACATCACCACGCACAAGGGCGTGCGCCTCACCACTATGGAGCGCACAGCCCTCGACTGCGCTCGCTGGTTGCCGCGCATGGAGGCGGTGGCGATCCTCGACCAGTTCGCCCGCAAGGGTGTGGATCTCGAAGCGCTGTGGCACCGCCCGTTCAACTCCTGGCGGCTGCGTGACACACTCGCTCTGGCCGACCGGGGCGCCGCCTCTCCCAGAGAGAGCTGGCTCAGGGTCATCCTCGTCGAGGCCGGCCTTCCCAGGCCCAGCACCCAGATCAGGGTCGAGCTGGACGAAGACCGGTTCGCGTACCTCGATCTGGGCTGGGAGGAGTTCAAGATCGCGGTCGAGTACGACGGCCGGGAGCACCACACCGCGGCCGCCGACCAGCAACGTGACGCCGACCGCCGCGAGGAGGTCCGGCGGCGGGGCTGGCGCGTGATCGCCGTCCGGGGGGACGTGATCCCCGGCCAGATCGCCGACCTCCTCCACCACGTGGCCAACGCCCTGATCGAGCGCGGCTGGCAGCCCGGACCGGAACGCACGAATCGCATCCTCCGCCGCATCCGCGCCGCCCGCCGCCGCTCCCGCTTCCGATTACCCAGCCGGCCACGCCACGGGCGCCGCATGACCGGGGGCGACGCCCACGCCGGGGCGGTGTCGTGGCGCCACCCGTGACGAGCGGGCAGGCCGCATCGCCCCGGGAGGCGTGTGCACCGCACGAGAAGTGCGTCACATGGCACGAGCCGGCAGGCCGCATCGCCCCGGGAGGCGTGTGCACCGCACGAGAAGTGCGTTACATGGCGCGAGCGGGCGAGCCGCATCGCACTGAGCGGGCGCCCCCCCCGCGACGAGCGGGGCTCGGTGCACTGCGCGGGTGGGCGCGTCATGCCGCCTCGGCGGGCACGTCGCACCGGACGGCCGCATCGCACCGCAGGGAGCGCGACGCACCGTCTCGGTGGGTGTGGTGCGACGCGGTGGGTGTCGGTCGGAGGGGGGCGATCGAGGGCGGGTCAGCCGACCGTGACGGGGAGTTCCTTGATGCCGTTGATGAAGTTCGAGCGCAACCGGCGGGCCGGGCCCGTTTGGTGGAGGTGGGGGCGGCGGCGGGCCAGTTGTTCGAAGAGGATCCGGAGTTCGAGCTTGGCCAGATGGTTGCCGAGGCAGAAGTGGGCGCCGCCGCCTCCGAAGCCGATGTGCGGGTTCGGGTCGCGGGTGATGTCGAAGACCTCGGAGTCAGGGAAGACCGTGGTGTCGCGGTTGGCGGAGGCGTAGAAGACGACGACCTTGTCGTCGGCCTTGATCTCCTGTCCGCCCAGCACCTGGTCGGTGGTGGAGGTGCGGCGGAAGAGGTTGACCGGGGAGACCCAGCGGACGATCTCGTCGGCGGCGGTCTTGGCGAGGGTGGGGTCGGCAACCAGGCGGTCCCACTGGTCCGGGTGCTCGAAGAGGGTGAGCATGCCGCCGGATGCCGCGTTGCGGGTGGTCTCGTTGCCCGCGACCACCAGAAGTAGGACGAAGAGGTCGAACTCGTTCTCGTCGAGCGTCTCGCCGTTCTCGTCGGGTTGGAGGAGCTTGGTGACGATGTCGTTCCTGGGGTTGGACCTGCGCTGTTCCGCGAGCTGGTTGGCGTAGGCGTAGACCTCCATGGCGGCGGCCCCGCCCTCCTCGGGGGAAGGGGCGTAGTCGGGGTCTTGGCTGCCGATCATGCGGTTGGACCAGGTGAAGAGCTTGTCGCGGTCGGACACGGGCGCGCCGAGCAGTTCGCAGATCACGTACAGCGGGAGCGGCGCGGCGACTTCGGTGACGAAGTCGATCTCGCCGGTGCATTTGTCGAGGAGGTCGTCGCAGATGTCGCGGATGTGTTGTTCAAGCGCGTTGATCTGGCGCGGGGTGAAACCCCGATTTACCAGGGAACGCCGTCTCGTGTGCTCGGGCGGGTCCTGGTTGAGCATCATGTGCCGCTGGAGATCGATCTGCTCCTGGGCCAGCTCTTCGAACAGGGCGAGCTTCCTGTACGAGGAGAACCGGTCGGAGTGCCGCGATACGTGGACCACGTCCTCATATCGGGTGACGGCCCAGAAGCCTGGCGCGCCCTCGTGCCAGTGGACGGGGGAGTTCGCGCGGAGCCAGGCTAGCTGCTCGTGTGGTGGTCCGGTTGTCGCGTAAATGTCCCTGTCGACGAGGTCGATGTGCACCCGATTCACCCTCTTGATCAAGCGCTTGGTTAAATACCCTACTGAAACGTGTTCTATTACGTCCCTGTACGGTCGTCAAGGAGGAATGTAGTTGCGCGATGGCCCCATGGGGCGGGGGCAAGGGGGTCCCGGCGGCGACAGGTTCTTGTGGTCCCAGTGGTGACTGACATCCCCTGTGTGGCTGTGGTGGTGTGCCTGCTTCGGCGAATCGCTTTCGATTGCGGGTAGGTGTACTGATCGCAGCCGTGACCTGCGCGTGACCGCCTCGGCGACAGGCCTTGAGGTGGGTTTTACCTCCGATGTTTTGGGGGGCGTACATTCGTGTATGTGAACGTAGCCATCGGAGCGGTTAAGTCGATTCACAGACGCCGACCGTCTCTCAGGGGTGTCTTTCGAGGTCACGGATCGGATGTATCCCTCTCGGCGCCCTTGACATGCTCCGGCTGGTCGCACGAGCATCATGAAACGAGACATCCGATGTATATGTGAAGGATGCGGTGTGAAGCTGCTGCGAGTAGGACCTGTCGGCCAGGAGCGCCCGGTGGTCATGGATGACGCCGGTAACCTGCGCGACATCGGAGAGCCCGAGATCGATGGGGCTTTCCTCGCTTCCGGGGGAGTGGCGCGCGTCCGGGACGCGCTCGAGCGCGGTGCTCTGCCCGTCGTCGAAGCCGAGGGGCTGCGGATCGGCGCCCCCATTGCGCGTCCCGGCAAGATCGTTTGTATTGGCCTGAACTACAGCGACCATGCCGCCGAGTCTGGTCAGGACGTGCCGGCCGAGCCGGTCGTGTTCATGAAGGCCTCCAACACCATGATCGGCCCGTACGACGAGGTGCTCGTCCCGCGGGGCAGCGTGAAGACCGACTGGGAGGTGGAGCTGGCGATCATCATCGGCGAGGAGGCCCGCTACCTGAGCAGCCGGGAGGAGGCGCTCGGCGTGATCGCCGGGTACGCGATCTCCAACGACGTCTCCGAGCGTGAGTTCCAGCTCGAACGCGGCGGCCAGTGGGACAAGGGCAAGTCGTGCGAGACGTTCAACCCGCTCGGCCCCTGGCTGGTGACCGCGGACGAGGTGGCCGACCCGCAGAGCCTGGCCCTGCGCCTCTGGGTGAACGGCGAGACGCGCCAGGACGGCGACACGAAGAACATGATCTTCGATGTGGCCGAGATCGTGCGCTACCTGAGCCAGTTCATGGTCCTGGAGCCAGGCGATGTGATCAATACCGGCACGCCCGCCGGCGTGGCGATGGGCATGCCGGGGCAGCCGTACCTGCGTGCGGGTGACGTGATGGAGCTGGAGATCCAAGGGCTCGGGCGGCAGCGCCAGACGGTGGGGCAGGCATGACGACCCCAGACGCGTACCGGATCGTCGGGATGGAGACGCACGACGTGCGTTTCCCGACCTCGCGGGAGCTCGACGGCTCGGACGCGATGAATCCCGATCCCGACTACTCCGCGGCCTATGTCGTGCTCAAGACCGATGACGGGTTCGAGGGGCACGGGTTCGCGTTCACGATCGGGCGCGGCAACGACATCCAGACCGCCGCCATCAGCGCGCTTCAGCCGTACGTCATCGGCAGGGACGTCGAAGACCTCGGCGGGCTCTACAAAGAGATGGTCAACGACTCGCAGCTGCGCTGGCTCGGCCCGGAGAAGGGCGTCATGCACATGGCGATCTCCGCCGTGGTCAACGCCCTGTGGGATCTCAAGGCCAAGCGGGCGGGCAAGCCGTTGTGGCGGCTGCTGTCCGAGATGTCCCCTGAGGAGATCGTCGATCTCATCGACTTCCGCTACCTGAGCGATGCCCTCACGCGCGACGAAGCCCTTCAGATCCTGAGAAATGCGGAGGAGGGTAAGGAAGAGCGGATAAGTCGGCTAATCGAGGACGGCTACCCCGCTTACACGACCTCCCCCGGGTGGCTGGGCTACGACGACGAAAAGCTGCGCAGGCTGTGCAAGGAGGCGCTCGACCAGGGCTTCACGCAGATCAAGCTCAAGGTCGGCGCCGATCTCGACGACGACCGGCGCCGCTTCAGGGTGGCCCGCGAGGTCTGCGGCCCTGACTTCCCGATCGCGATAGACGCCAACCAGCGCTGGGACGTCGGCTCGGGCATCGAGTGGATCAATGCGCTGCGCGAGTTCAACCCCCACTGGGTCGAGGAGCCGACCAGCCCCGACGACGTGCTCGGCCACGCCGCCATCGCCAGGGGCATCGAGCCCATCCCGGTGGCCACCGGCGAACACGTCCAGAACCGCATCGTGTTCAAGCAGCTCCTGCAGGCCAACGCCATCTCCTACCTGCAGATCGACTCGGCCAGAGTCGGCGGCGTCAACGAGAACCTGGCGATCCTGCTGCTCGCGGCCAAGTTCGGCGTGCCGGTGTGCCCGCACGCGGGCGGTGTCGGGCTGTGTGAGCTGGTGCAGCACCTGTCGATGTTCGACTACGTGACGGTCACCGGCTCCATGGACAACCGCGTGATCGAGTACGTCGACCACCTCCACGAGCACTTCGTGGACCCGGTCGTCATCCGCAACGGCAGGTACGTGGCACCGTCCACGCCCGGCTTCAGCGCGGAGATGCATGCAGTGTCGATCGCCGCCCACACGTTCCCCGGCGGCGAGGTCTGGAGGGACGCGTGAGTCTGAAAGCGATCGTCACCGGCGGCGGCTCGGGGATCGGCCTGGCCGCCGCGACCCTGCTCGCCGAACGCGGCATGCAGGTCGCCTGCCTCGACATCAACCCGCCCGGCGAGCCGTTCATCGGGATCAAGGTCGACGTGACGGACGACGCGGGGGTACGTGCGGCGGTCGCGGAGGCCGCCGACCGCCTCGGCGGCATCGACGTGCTCGTCAACAACGCGGGTATCGGCGCGCAGGGCACCATCGAGGACAACCCGGACAGCGAGTGGGAGAAGGTGTTCAACGTCAACGTGCTCGGCATGGTCCGGGTCGCGCGGGCGGCGCTGCCGTACCTCAGGAAGTCCGGGCATGCCTCGATCGTCAACACCTGCTCGATCGCGGCTACCGCGGGGCTGCCGCAGCGGGCGCTCTACAGCGCGACCAAGGGCGCGGTGTTGTCGCTGACGCTCGCGATGGCCGCGGACCACATACGCGAAGGCATCCGGGTCAACTGCGTAAACCCGGGCACAGCGGACACTCCGTGGGTCGGCAGGCTGCTCGACTCTGCCGACGACCCCGACGCGGAGCGTGCCGCACTCAACGCCAGGCAGCCAATGGGCCGCCTGGTGAGCGCGGAGGAGGTCGCCGCGGCGATCGCCTACCTCGCCAGCCCCGAAGCCGGTGCGACCACCGGGACCGCGCTCGCGGTCGACGGCGGAATGCAGGGGCTCCGGCTCAAAGCCTCCAACTAAGGAAGGTCACCCCCCAATGAAGTTCGGATCGGCGGTCGCGGCAGCGGCCCTCTTGGCGGTCGTCACCGCGTGTGGCTCAGGCACAACGACGGGAGGAGGAGGCGGAAGCGGCGGCGGGAAGATCGGCATCGACCACCCGCGGGCCGACTCCGACTTCTGGAACTCCTACATCAAGTATGTCCCGCAAATGGCCAGCGAGCTCAAGGTGGACCTCATGCCACCCACGAACTCGCAGAACGACGTGGCCAAGCTGGTCAACAACGTGCAGGCGCTGATCGGACAGGGTGCCAAGGCGATCGTCATGGCCCCGCAGGACACCGGCGCCATCGCCAACACGCTCCAGCAACTGGAGAACAAGAAGATCCCTGTCGTGACCGTCGACACCCGTCCGGACAAGGGCAAGGTTTACATGGTCGTACGCGCCGACAACCGCGCGTACGGAACGAAGGCCTGCGAGTTTCTCGGCGAGAAGCTGGGCGGCAAGGGCAAGGTTGTGCAACTCCAGGGCGCGCTCAGCTCGATCAACGGCCGTGACAGGTCGGAGGCGTTCCTGGAGTGCATGAAGACCAAGTTCCCCGGCATCACGGTCTTCAGCGAGCCGACCGAGTGGGAGGGCAGCAAGGCGGCGTCGATGCTGCAGACCCGCCTGGAGCAGAACCCTGACATCAAGGGCATCTACATGCACGCCGGCGGCGTCCACCTGGCCCCGACGCTGCAGGTGCTGAAGCAGAAGGGGCTGCTCGTCCCGCCGAGCGACCCCAAGCACATCTTCGTGGTGTCGAACGACGGCATCCCGCAGGAGTTCGAGGCGATCCGCAAGGGCGACATCGACGCCACGGTGTCGCAGCCGGCCGACCTGTATGCCAAGTACGCGCTCTTCTACGCCAAGGCCGCGTTGGAGGGTAAGACGTTCAAGCCCGGCCCGACCGACCACGACAGCAACATCATCCAGCTCCCGAACGGCCTGGAGGACCAGCTTCCCGCGCCGCTCGTGACGAAGGACAACGTGGACGACAAGAGCCTTTGGGGTAATCAGGTCAAGTGATGAAAAATCACGTTGAAGCCCGAAACGTCGTCAAGCGCTTCGGGCCGACCGTCGCGCTCAACGGCGCGGGGATCGCGATCGCCGAGGGCGAGACCCATGCGCTCGTCGGCAGGAACGGCGCGGGGAAGTCCACCCTGGTGTCGATTCTCACCGGGCTCCAGTCGGCCGATGAAGGCGAGGTGCTGTTCTCGGGAGAGGCGGCGCCCGCCCTCGCCGACCGTGACGCCTGGCGGCAGCGTGTCGCCTGCGTCTATCAGAAGTCCACGATCATCCCGGCGCTCACGGTCGCAGAGAACCTGTTCCTCAACCGCCAGGCGGCCAAGGGCACTAAGATCAACTGGCGGGCGCTGCGGACCAGGGCTCGCGAGCTGCTGGACACGTACGAGGTGGATGTCGACGCGCAGGCGCTGGCCGGCGACCTGACCGTCGAGCAGCGCCAGCTCGTGGAGATCGCCCGCGCGCTGTCGTTCGGCGCCAGGTTCATCATCCTCGACGAGCCGACCGCCAGGCTCGATGGGCCGGCCATCGAGCGGCTGTTCGCCCGCATGCGCTCGCTGCGCGAGCAGGGCGTCACGATGATGTACATCTCCCACCACCTCGACGAGGTCTACGAGATCTGCCAGAGCGTCACGGTCTTCCGTGACGCGCGGCACATCGTGACCAGGCCCGTCGCGGACCTCCCGCACGACGAACTGGTCGCCGCGATGACGGGGGAGGCCACGGTGGCGTACGAGTCCCGCGTGCACACGCCCGTCGACACGGTGGTGCTGTCGGGCGAGGGCCTCACGCTGGGCGGCCGCTACGCAGATGTTGATATTTCCGTTAAATCGGGCGAGGTCGTCGGCCTGGCCGGATCCGCGAGCAGCGGCAAGGTCGGCCTGGCCGAAACCCTGGTCGGGCTGCGCAAGGCCGACTCCGGCACGGTCACGGTCAACGGCACTCTGGTCAAGCCGGGCGACGTGCCCGCCGCCATGAAGGCGGGCCTCGGGTTCGTGCCTGAGGACCGCCACCACGAGGGCTTCGTCCCGCTGCTCTCGGTGGGGGAGAACGCCACGTTCCCGATCGCCCGCAAGCTGGGCCGGTACGGGATCGTGTCGCCGGCCCGCCGCCGGGCCAAGGCCGACGAGCTGATCAAAAACCTCGACATCAAGACAGAAGGGCCTGACCAGCCGGTCGGCGACCTGTCCGGAGGCAACGCCCAGAAGGTGGTGTTCGCGCGGGCGCTCGTGGACGACCCGAACGTGCTGGTTGTGATCAACCCCACCGCCGGCGTCGACGTCAAGGCCAAACAGGCCCTGCTCGGCGCCGTCGAGGATGCGGTCGAGCAGGGAGCCGGGGCTGTGGTGGTCTCCGACGAGCTCGACGACCTGCGCATTTGCGACAGAGTGCTGGTGATGTTCCACGGCAGGGTCGTCAAGGACGTGCCGCGTGGCTGGACGGACCACGAGCTCGTGGCCGTGATGGAAGGCATAGAAGATTGACCACTTTGACTGCGCCGGCCCCTCGGTTCAGGCTCGCCAGGTTCCGTGACCTGACGCTGGTGCCGGTGATCGTGATCCTGCTCGTCGTGGGCGCGTTCCTCGACCCGACCTTCCTGACGGCGGGCAACCTCACGAACGTGCTCCAGCAACAGGCGGCGATCTCGCTCCTCGTGCTGGCGGAGGCGATGATCCTCATCGCCGGCAAGTTCGACCTCTCGCTGGAGTCGACGGTCGGCACCGCGCCGGCCATCGCGGTGATGCTGGTGATCCCGGTGTCGGCGGGCGGGTTCGGCATCGGGCTGCCGGGCGCGCTGGTGATCCCGCTGGCCCTGCTGGTCGGCGCGGCCATCGGGGCGTTCAACGGCTTCCTGATCATCAGGTTCCAGCTGTCGGCGTTCATCGTCACGCTGGCGATGCTGATCATCGTGCACGGCTTCCTGCAGGGGCCGACGGAGGGCAAGACGCTCTTCCAGCTGCCCGACTCCATCCTCTACCTGGGCAGCGCCGTGTGGCTCGGCCTGCCCGCCGCCGTCTGGATCGCCGGCGTGCTGTTCGCGGCGGGGATCTTCGGCCTGGGCTACCTGAGGCTCGGCCGCGCGCTCTACGCGATCGGCGGCAACGCCGACGCTGCCCGCGCCGCCGGCATCCGGGTGGACCGGGTGCTGTACGGGGTGTTCATCCTGGGCGGAACGCTGGCGGCACTGGCCGGGATCCTGGAGACCGGCCGCCTCGGTGCGATCGGCAACAACCAGGGTGTCGGGTGGATCTTCATGGTGTTCGCGGCGGCGGTGATCGGCGGCGTGAGCATGGACGGCGGCAAGGGCACGATCCTGGGCGCGCTCACCGGCGTGCTGGTGATCGGCCTGGTCCAGAACATTCTGACACTCATCGGCGTCTCGGGCTTCTGGCAGCCGGTGATCTACGGCGGGATCATCCTCATCGCACTGATGATCAGCCGGATCGCGGGCGGAAAGGCACAAGATTGAGCGGGATCGAGGAGCCTCGCATCGGCGCGGTCGGCGGGGCTGAGGCTGGCTTGGATGGCGGCGCGGTCGGCGTGACCGGGGCCGGGCGGGACGGTGGCGGGATCGAGTTGTCGCGTCATGGCTTCGGCGGGGCTCCGATCGGCAATCTCTTCCAGGAGGTGCCGGAGGAGCAGGCGCGCGCCACGATCGACGCGGCGTGGGACAGCGGGGTGCGCCTGTTCGACACCGCGCCCCACTACGGCCTCGGCCTCTCGGAGCGCCGCCTCGGCGCCGCTCTCAAAGGCCGTTCGGGCTACGTCCTCTCGACGAAGGTCGGCCGCCTGTTGGTGCCCGCGTCATCGCAGAGCGGCCGCGACGACGAGGGCTTCGACGTGTCCGCCGAGCTCCAACGGGCGTGGGACTTCTCCGGCGACGGCGTGCGCAGGTCCCTGGAGGAGTCCCTGGCCCGCCTCGGGCTCCCGTCCGTCGACATCGCGCTCATCCACGACCCCGACGACCACCTGGAGCAGGCGCTCGAGGAGGCGTACCCGGCGCTGGCCGAGCTGCGGGCGCAGGGCGTGGTGAAGGCTATCGGCGTCGGGATGAACCAGTGGCAGGCGCCGCTGCGCTTCGTCCAGGAGACTTCCATCGACGTCGTCATGCTCGCGGGCCGCTACACCCTGCTCGACCAGTCCGGCCTGCCGCTCCTGGAGGAGTGCGCGCGGCGCGGGGTCAGGGTGCTGGCGGCGGGCGTCTTCAACAGCGGCATCCTTGCCACAGCGCGGCCGTCGGGCACGTACAACTACCAGCCCGCCCCCGCACCGATGCTGGAGAGGGCGACGAGGATCGCGGAGGTCTGCGAGCGCCACGGCGTCACGCTGCCCCAGGCGGCCATGGCCTTCCCCCTGCGCCACCCGGCCGTCGCCTCGGTCGTCCTGGGCGCCCGCTCGCCCGAGGAGGTCACCGCGAACGCCGCCCTGTGGTCCCGCCCGGTGCCGGACGCGCTGTGGGAGGAGTTGAAGTCCGAGGGCCTGCTGCCGGAAGGAGCCGGCTGAGGCCGGAGGACTCGACGACCGCCGGACGGTAGGGCCGTCCCTCATGAGGCATGGCTGCGGTGGAGCCGTCAGACGCCGCAGCTGTTCCGGAGGTGGGGGCGGCCCGCTGTCTCATCGGTGTGGGTGTGTCGGGTGGGGTGGCCCGCTGTCTTACCGGCGTGCGTCTGCCTGGTGGAGTAGCTCGTTGTCCCATCGCGGGCGTCACGGTGGTGGGTGTGGCCGTCACTCGTGGGACGCGCGGAGGAGGAGCGGCCATCCGCTGCGTGAACGGCGCGTCCCGGGGCGGGATCACGACCCACCGCGCGCCCGGTCCGGTTGAGGCGGGCGTCAGGAGGGGATGAACAGCCAGGACTTCGACGGCCCCGGCTCGTACGGGGAGTCGAGGCGCTTGGCCACGATCCCGGGCAGGCCCTGCTCGCGGGCGGCCTGGCGCACAGGGCCGGCCTCGCCCGGCCACGACGGGGCGGTCTGCCAGTGGGCGCCCGCCGGCTCCAGCGCCTCCAGCGCCGCCCGCCGCACCGTGTAAGGCTGGTCGACCAGCGAATGGCCGCCGTCGTACAGCAGGTCGTAGAACACCAGGATCTCGGCGCCCCCCAGCGTGGCCAGCTCCCCGTCGAGTATCGCGGTTCGGCTGCCGAACGACCTCGCCAGCTCCCGAAGCCACGGATGTTCCCGCGCGGCCGTGGTGCGCCCGCCCTCGATGGGCACAAGCAGGCGCCGGCCGCCCCACGCGAACTCGAAGGCGTAGGCCGAGACGTCTTTCGGCGGCTTGGCGCGTTCCGTCGGGAGCATGGGCTCGACCTGCGGGAACGGGTCGCGGGCCAGGGCGTCCATGCGGTGGATCATCCAGTTCTTCCCCCGCGTCCGGAAAAGCACGAAACGCCCGGAGGTGCGCTTCCCCTGCAGGACGAACTTGACCTCGCGATCCGACCACTTCTCGGTCTCGTACGTGCCGGTGTCCCAGATGGTCATCGTGCCGCCACCGTACTCGCCCTTGGGGATCTCGCCGTGGAACGCGAGGTACTCCATCGGGTGGTCCTCGGTCTGCACGGCCAGGTGGTTCGTGCCGGGGTCGGTCGGCAGGCCCTTGGGGACGGCCCAGGAGGCGAGGACGCCGTCGCGCTCCAGGCGCAGGTCCCAGTGGAGGGAGCGCGCGTGGTGCTCCTGGATGACGAACGCGTTGCCCTTCCCTGTGGAGGGCGGCGACGGGGGGATGGGCTCAGGGGTTCGGCTGGCGTCGCGTTTACTCCGGTATCGCTCCAGTTTGTCGGACACGACAGAGGTACTACCCGCCCGTGCTCTCCCGGATCATCAGCCGGTACGGCACCCGGAACTCGCGTGCTTCTCTGGACGTGCCGGTGATGCGCTCGGCCAGCAGGTCCACCGCCTTGGCGGCGATCGTCTGCTTGTCGGGGGAGATCGTGGTCAGGGTCGGGGTGCCGTACCGGCCGTCCTCGATGTCGTCGAAGCCCGCCAGCGCCACGTCACCAGGCACCGCGAGACCGCGCTCGAGCAGGGTCCGAAGTGCGCCCAGTGCGAGCAGGTCGTTGAAGCAGAAGACCGCGTCGGGCGCCGCGCCGGAGTCGAGCAGCTCGGCCATCGCGCGGGCCCCGTCTGCCCGGTGGTACGCCTCGACCGGGACCACCAGCCGGTCGTCCTGCGGCAGCCCCGCCTCCTTCAGCGCCCGGCGGTAACCTTCGAGCCGCAGCCGGGACGTCTCCGCCGCCTCGTCGTCCTTGGCCCCGATGGCGGCGATGCGGCGGCGGCCGAGCGAGGCCAGGTGCAGGGTCGCCTCCTTGGCCGCCGCCACGTTGTCCACCACGATGTGGTCGGCCGGACCTTCGTAGACCCGTTCGCCCAGGAGCACCATCGGCGTGTCATCCATGCGGGCGGCCAGGTCCTCGGGCGTCAGCGCCAGCGGGCTGAGGATCAGGCCGTCGATCAGGCGGGCGCGGAAGCCCTCGGCGACCAGCTGCTCGCGCTCGCGCGAGGCGCCCGTATGGTCGATCAGCACCGTCAGCCCCTGCTCCTCCGCCGCCGCCACCACGAACCTGGCCAGCTCCGCGAAGTACGGCGTGTCCAGCTCGGGCACGGCCAGGGCGATGATCCCGGTGCGGCCCTGCCGCAGATTCCTGGCCGACAGGTTGGGCCGGTAGTTGAGCTCCTTGATGGCCGCCTCGACCCGGCTTCTGGTGGCCGGCGTGACGTGAACGTAGCCGTTCACCACGTTGGAAACGGTCTTCACCGAGACGCCGGCCAGGTGGGCCACGTCCTTGAGGCCGACGCGAGCTTTGTCCATGGACAGAAAGTGTATGCGCTTCTTTACAACGTTGAATACAACGATGTATAGATGGGGCAAGTCTACGAGGGAGGATTGTCCATGGAATCCGCCAAGCTCACGCTGGACCCGGCGTTCGAGGTCGGGCCGGTGGAACGGCGGCTGTTCGGATCGTTCGTCGAGCACATGGGGCGGTGCGTGTACACGGGCGTGTTCGAGCCCGGGCACGAGACCGCCGACGGCGACGGCCTGCGGCGTGACGTGATCGAGCTGGCGCGGGAAATGGGCGTGACGGCCGTCCGCTATCCGGGTGGCAACTTCGTGTCCAACTACGAATGGGAGGACGGCGTCGGGCCGGCACCGGAGCGGCCCACGAGGCTGGACCTGGCGTGGCGGCAGATCGAGACGAACGCGTTCGGGCTGGGCGAGTTCATGACCTGGCTGGGTGAGGTGGGGGCCGAGCCGGTGATGGCGGTCAACCTGGGCACCAGAGGTGTGCGCGAGGCCCGGGACCTGCTCGAATATGCCAACTACCCGGGCGGCACCCGCTGGTCCGACCTGCGCATCAAGCATGGCGTACGCGAGCCGTACGGCATCAAGGTGTGGTGCCTGGGCAACGAGATGGACGGACCCTGGCAGATCGGCGGGAAGACCGCAGTCGAGTACGGCAGGCTCGCGTTCGAGACGGCCAAGGCCATGCGCCGGGTGGACCCGAGCATCGAACTGGTGGCCTGCGGCAGCTCCAACATGCGGATGCCCACGTTCGGCTCGTGGGAGGCGACGGTGCTGGAGCACTGCTACGACCAGGTGGACTACATCTCCGCGCACGCCTACTACGACGCGGTGGCCGGCGACCGGGCCAGTTACCTGGCCTCGGCGGTGGAGATGGAGCAGCACATCCAGGGCGTCATAGCCACGGCCGACCACGTGGGGGCCAAGCTCGGCAGCCGCAAGCGGCTCAAGATCTCCTTCGACGAGTGGAACGTCTGGTCGCAGAGCCTGTTCGGCGGCGAGGACAGCCTCGACTGGGCGCACGCGCCGCGCATCATCGAGGAGGAGTACGACGTGGCCGGCGCCGCGGTCGTCGGCAGCCTGCTCATCACCCTGCTCAACCACGCCGACCGCGTCGGCATCGCCTGCCAGGCCCAGCTCGCCAACGTGATCGCCCCCATCCGCACCGAGCCGGGCGGCCCCGCGTGGCGGCAGACGATCTTCCACCCGTTCGCGCTCACCGCCGCCAACGCCCGAGGACGGGTGCTGCGGGTGCAGGCCACGGCGCCGGCCATGCCGACCGAGCGTTACGGCGAGGTGCCCGTGCTGGCCGCCGCCGCCACCCTGGACGAGGGCGAGCTCTCGGTCTTCGCGGTGAACCGCGGCGGGACCCCGCTGCCGGTGGCCATCGACCTGCGCGGGCTGCCGCGACGCTCGGGGATCTCACACGTCACGGTCGCCGGCGACGACCCGGCCGCGCGTAACACCGAGCGCGACCCGCGCCGCGTCGAGCCCCGCGCGGTCCAGGGCGCGACGATCGACGGCGACCGGCTGAACGTGGTGCTCCCGCCGATCTCGTTCAACGTCGTGAAGGCCTCGTGAGCGGGGCTCGAGGTCCTGCGTCCCGATGACCTTGAGCAGCCGCAGCGCCTCGTACGACGGCACGTACCCGTGGTGACCCTCAGTCCAACTCGAGCGCCGTGCGCAGCCACGACTCCACGCCCGCCACGTGGACGGTCGCCCAGGAACGTGCGACATCGGCCTGACGGGCGGCGATGGCCTCGTAGATCGCGGTGTGCTGCTCCCGCGTCTTCTCCATCGCGCCCTCCTGCGTGAGCCCGCGCCAGATCCTGGCCCGAGTGGTCGGACCTGACAGGCTCTCGATGAACGAGGCCAGCACGCTGTTGCCCGACCCCTGTGCGATCCGCTGGTGGAAGCGCAGGTCGTTGGCCACGAGCTCCTCGACCGTGGGCTCGGCGGGCAGGGACTCGAGGATCACACGCAGCTCCTCGATCCCCTCGTCGGTCATGAGCTCGGTCGCCATCGCCGTGGCGGCCGGCTCCAGGATGCGCCTGACCTCGAAGAACTGGATCACCGTGTCGTCGCGGTGCAGGTCGAGCACGAACGACATGGTGTCGAGCAGCAGGCGCGGCTCCAGGCTGGTGACGTAGGTGCCGTCGCCCTGACGCACGTCGAGCACGTTGATCAGGGACAGGGCCCGCACGGCCTCACGCAGCGAGTTGCGTGAAAGGCCGAGTCGCTCGGCGAGGTCGGCCTCCTTGGGCAGCCTGTCGCCTGGGGTCAGCTCGCCAGAGACGATCATCTGCTTGATCTTGTCGATGGCCGCGTCGGTGACCGCCACGCTTCTCTCCCTAGACATCGGATGTCTAGGAGTCTAGAGCCTGGAAGCGGACCAGATCGACACCGGGGACCCGGTGAACCTGTCCCCGGGCCTCGAGGGCGCGCAGGTGCGCCGCGGCCTCGCCCGCCGCCATGCCTCTCAGCATGGGGGACAGGTCGTCCCATGGCCTGTTCCACGTCATCATCGCGGCGACCTCCCAGATGGTCTGCGGTTCCGGCCGCTGGGCCAGGAGGGCGCGCAGCCGTTCGAGCTTCTCCTCGTGATGGTGGCGGATCTCGGCGGCCCGCGCGGCCACATCCGGAAATATCCACTCATGTGCGGGGAGGGCGTCGAGGGGCCCCAGCTCGCCGACCCTGTCCAAGGAGTCCAGGAAGTCGCCCAATGGATCGACATCGTCCCGGTCATAGGGATAAATCCCGACGTGGGGAGTGATGTCGGGGAGGACGTGGTCGCCGGTGAACAGCCGGTCGGCGTCCTCCAGGTGCAGGCAGATGTGGCCGGGGGTGTGCCCGGGCGTGTGGACGGCCCGCAGCTTGCGCCCCGGCAGGTCCACCAGGTCGCCGTCACGCAGCTCGCGGTCGGGCAGGGCGGGCGGCGTCGGGCGGCTCACCGCCTGACGCACCTCGCCCGGGTCGGCCCCCGCCCGCCTCAGCATGTCGGACTGGAAGCTCTCGTGCTCGTCGGCCGGATACTCGTGCATGAGCCTGACCAGCGCCGCGTCGTTCTCGTGCATCGCGATCCACGCCCCGGACCGCTCTTTGACCTGCCCCGCCAGCCCGGCGTGGTCGGGATGGAAATGAGTGACGACCACCCCGCTCACCGTGCTCACGTCGAGCCCGAGCGCCGCGAGCCCGCCGCTGAGCGCCTCCCAGGCGTCCGGATGGTTCCACCCGGCGTCGACCAGCACCGGCCCCTTGGGCGACTCGACGGCGTAGACGAGTGTGTAGCCGAGCGGGTTGCCCGGGATGGGCACCGGCACGTTCCACACCCCGCCGCCGAGGTCCTGCGGCCGCTGCTCGGAGTACGGCCTGCGTCTGCTCTTCATGCGCTCCCCGATCGGGTGGTCATTCGTGTCAGCCGATCCGCTCCAGGACGGTGGCCGTGGCCAGCGCACCGCCGGCGCACATCGTGACCAGGGCGGTGGCCGAATCCGACCGCTCCAGTTCGTGCAGCGCCGTGGTGATCAGTCGCGCGCCGGTGGCGCCGACCGGATGCCCGAGCGCGATGGCGCCTCCGTTGACGTTGACGCGGTCGAAGTCCGGCTCGTGCACGCTAGCCCACGACAGCACGACCGATGCGAAAGCCTCGTTCACTTCGAACCTGTCGATGTCGCCGATCGTCATCCCGGCCGCCGTGAGCGCCTTGGCCGTCGCCTCCACCGGCCCGTCCAGGTGGTAGTGCGGCTCCGCGCCCACGAGCGCCTGCGCCAGGATCCGCGCCCTGGGCCGCAGCCCGTGCCTCGCGGCCGCCTCCTCGCTCATCACCAGCACGGCCGCGGCGCCGTCGGAGATCTGCGACGAGGTGCCCGCGGTGTGCAGCCCGCCGTCGGCGACGGGCTTGAGCTTGGCCAGGGTCTCGGCTGTGGTCTCGCGTAATCCCTGGTCTCTGCGTACGTCCCCGACGGGTACGATCTCCCGCTCGAACCGCCCGTCGGCCCACGCCTTGGCCGCCAGCCGCTGCGAGCGCGCCCCGAACCAGTCGAGCCGCTCCCGCGTCAGCCCGCGCCGCCGCGCGATCCGCTCGGCGGCGGTGAACTGGTCGGGCAGGTCGATGCTCCAGTCGTCCGGCTTGGCCCTGGCGGGCGCCACGTTGCTGCCCAGCGGCGCCCGGCTCATCACCTCGACGCCGCATCCGATGCCCGCCTCGATCACGCCCGAACTCACCATCGCCGCCGCGAGGTGCACGGCCTGCTGCGACGACCCGCACTGCGCGTCCACGGTCGTCACCCCGGTCGCGTACGGCAGCCCGGCATACAGCCACGAGTAGCGCCCGACGTGCCCGCCCTGCTCGCCCGCCTGCGTCACGCACCCGGCGAACACCTGGCCCACGGCCGCCGGATCGATGCCCGAGCGCTGGACGAGCCCGTTCATCGCGATGGCCAGGACCTGTTGCGGCTTGAACCCGGCCAGCCAGCCTGCCCGCTTGCCGATGGGAGTGCGAACGGCCTCGACGATCACAGGTGTGCCCACAGTCGCCTCCAGAACGATGCTCTGGCGAGACTGTAACGCGTTCTACTTTGTCGCGGAACCCTCCAGCGCCACCGGCAGCCCGAACGTCTTGAACAGGTTCTCCTCGAAGAACATGCCGACGTGGCTGATCCGCTCCCCGGAGAACGTCAGCACCATGATGGCGAACTGCCGGTAGACGCCGTCCTCGCGGAAGTACACGGCGAAGGCCGGCTGCCCGTTGGCGGCGGTCGGCACCAGCTTGAGATCGCCGGCGCGCTCGGCGGGACACTGCGTCCTGGTGAGCTCCGCGATCGTCTCCGGCCCCTGGTACCAGCCGACGAAGGGCGGCATCTCCCAGATCGCGTCCTTGGTGAACAGATGCACCAGGCTGTCGACGTCGTAGTTCTCGAACGCCGCCACGTAACGCTCGAGCTGGGCCCGCTGCTCGGCCGACAGCGGCTCGACCGGGTCGTCGATGCTCGGCTGCACCTCGTTGAGCTGGGCGCGGGCCCGCTGGAGGATGCTGTTGACGGCCGCGGTGGACGTCTCCAGCGCCTCGGCCACCTCGGCGGCCTTCCACTTGAGCACGTCGCGCAGGACCAGCACCGCGCGCTGCCGGGGCGGCAGATGCTGCAGCGCGGCGATGAGCGCGAGCCTGATGCTCTCGCGCGAGGTCACGATCGAGGCGGGGTCGTCGCCGCCCGTGCCCGTCAGTGCGTCGGGCGCGGGCTCCAGCCACGGCACCTCGTTGTCCGTCACCAGGGGAGCGGTCGGCTCGGTGCTGGGGGCGCCGAGACCGGTGGGGAGCGGCCGCCTGCTCCGGCTGTCGAGCGCGGTCAGGCAGGCGCTGGTGGCGATGCGGTAGAGCCACGTGCGCAACGAGGAACGCCCCTCGAAGCCGTCATAGGCCCGCCACGCGCGCAGGTATGTCTCCTGGACGAGGTCCTCCGCGTCGTGCACCGAGCCCATCATCCGGTAGCAGTGCGCCAGCAACTCGCGCCGCATCGGATCAGCCTGCTGGAGGAACTCCTCGTTTGTCGGCTTGTCGGTCATACCCCCTGTATAGACCTCGCCACCGACAGACCGATGACTTTCAAGCTCACGGCCCGTCTATTAAGACGAACCATTTGCGGAACCAAAGGAATGACCATGAATTCGGAACGTTCGCGCTGGGTGGCGCTGGCCGTGCTGTGCACCGGAATGCTAATGATCGTCCTAGATGTCACCGTGGTGAACGTGGCGCTGCCCGCCATCCAGAATGACCTGGGCTTCACCCAGTCCAGCCTCGCCTGGGTGGTGAACGCGTACCTGATCGCCTTCGGCGGCCTGCTGCTCCTGGCGGGCCGGGTGGGCGACCTGGTCTCGCGCAGGGGCGTCTTCCTGGCCGGGCTGGCGGTGTTCGTGCTGGCCTCGCTGGTGTGCGGGCTGGCGGGCAGCCAGGAGGTGCTGATCGCCGCGCGGTTCGTGCAGGGCGTCGGCGGCGCGATGACCTCGGCCGTCATCCTCGGCGTGATCGTCACCATGTTCCCCGAGCCGCGCGAGCGCGCCAAGGCCCTCGGCTTCTACAGCTTCGTCGCCTCCGCGGGCGGCTCGATCGGGCTGCTGGCCGGCGGCGTGCTGACGCAGGGCATCAACTGGCACTGGATCTTCTTCATCAACATCCCCATCGGGCTGGCCACCGGGGTGGCGTCCGTGCGGCTGCTCCCCAGGGACCGGGGTACCGGCCTCGGCCGGGGCGCCGACCTGCTGGGCGCCGTACTGATCACCGCGGCCCTGATGCTGGGGGTCTACACGATCGTCAAGCCCGCCGCCGAGCTGGGCTGGGGCTCGGCGCAGACGCTGTCGCTCGGGGGTGCCTCCGTTCTGCTGCTCCTGCTGTTCGTGCTCCGCGAGGCCAAGGCCCGCGACCCGCTGGTCCCGCTGCGGATCTTCCGCTCCGCGAACGTCTCCGGCGCGAACGCCATCCAGTCGCTGACCGTGGCCGGCATGTTCGGGATGTTCTTCCTGGGGACGCTGTATCTGCAGCGGGTGCTCGGGTACGACTCGCTCACCACGGGCCTGGCGTTCCTGCCGCACAGTGTCCTGATGGGGGCGCTGTCGCTGCGTTACTCCGAGCGGCTGGTCACCCGGTTCGGCGCCAGAGCCACCCTGCTGGGCGGGCTGGTGCTGATCGCCGCCGGGCTGGCGCTGTTCGCCCGGGTCCCGGTGGGCGGGAGCTACCTGGTGGACGTGCTGCCTGCGACGCTGCTGCTCGCTGTGGGGATCAGCGGCGCGTTCCCGGCGCTGGCCGCGCTGGCCATGTCGGGCGCCACGCGGGAGGACGCCGGGCTGGCCTCGGGCCTGGTGAACACGACCACGCAGGTGGGCGCGGCGATGGGGCTGGCCGTGCTGGCCACGCTGTCGGCCACGCGAACCGGGCACCTCGCCGCCGAGGGCCGTCCCGAGGCGGAGGCGCTGACCGGGGGCTACCAGCTCGCGTTCCTGATCGGGACCGCCCTCGTCGCGGTGTCCATCGCCATCGCGCTCACGGTGCTCAAGCCGGAACGCCCTGAGCCGGCTGAGGACTCGGAGGCCGAGGAGGAGCTCCCCCTCTCCGTCGGCCTCTGACCCGCCACCCGTGGGCCGTGATCCTGGGACCTGACCGCCTCGGGCCGGTCCTCACCTCCCACCTGCGAGTCGCGCGGCCCGGGGGGTGGGCCGTAACGGCTCCGGTGCGGCGGGTCAGTGCGGGACGGTGAGGACGATCTTGCCGGTGGTGCGGTTCGTCTCGCCGAGCTCGTGGGCCTTGGCGGCCTCCGCCAGCGGAAGGGTCGCGGCGATCTCCACCCGCAGCCTGCCCGCCTCGACCAGGGCCGCGATCGCGCGCATCGCGGCCTGGTCCGGCTCCACCAGCATGGCCTCCGAGCGGATGCCCAGCTCGGCTGCCTTCGCTTGGGCGTTCGGGTCGAGCACGCTGAGCACGAGCGAGATGATCGTGCCGCCCTCGCGCATGGTGCGCAGAGAGCGCGCGCCGTAGTCGCCGCCGATCGTGTCCAGCACCACGTCCACGTCCCGCACGACCTCGGCGAAGTCCTCGTTCCGGTAGTCGACCAGTTCGTCGGCACCCAGACCGCGCAGGAACTCGTGCTTGGCCGCGCTGGCCGTCCCGATCACATACGCCCCGCGCGCCTTGGCGATCTGCACCGCGAGGTGCCCAACCCCGCCTGCGGCAGCGTGAATCAGCACGCGCTGGCCACCCTTCAGCCCGGCGACGTCCACGAGCGCCTGCCAGGCGGTCAGTGCGGCGAGCGGGATCCCGGCCGCATGGACGTGATCGATGTTGGCGGGCTTGCGTACGAAGTGCCGGGACGGCGCGGTCACGTACTCGGCGAAGGCGCCGTGCTTGTCCGGGTACTTCAGCATGCCGAACACCTCGTCGCCCGGCTTGTAGAGCGCCTGCCCGACACCGGACTCCTCGACTACGCCCGAGACGTCCCACCCGAGTACGAACGGCGGCCCATCCTTCAGGAAGCCGCCCCTCTCGCGGGTCTTCCAGTCGGTCGGGTTCAGCCCCGCCGCCTCCACCCGCACCAGCACCTCGGTCGGGCCGGGCACCGGCTTGTCCACCTCGACCATCTTCAGCACTTCCGGGCCGCCCAGGGTGTCCTGGCTGATCGCTTTCATCTTCATGGAATCCAGCCTGCTAAGAGAGGCACCAAACTCGCGAGTGGCCCAAAGGTCATGATGTGTAAAGATCGGGCCATGCATCGCGTTGCCGTCCTTGCCGTTGACGGGGTCATCCCGTTCGAGTTGAGCGTTCCGTCCCGGATCTTCTGCGTTGCACATGGGGCTGGCGGCGAGCCGCTCTACGAGGTGGTCACCTGCACGCCCGACGGCAGGCCCGTCGCCACCGCCGCCGACTACTCGGTCGCGGTAGAGCACGACGCGAGCGTGCTGGAGAGCGCCGACACAGTGGTGATGCCCGCCGCGGAGTGGTTCTCCGAGATCACGGCCAAGGACTCGTTGCCTGCCGGACTGGCCGGGGCGCTCGCCCGGATCCGTCCCGGCGCCCGGGTTGTGTCCATCTGCGTCGGCACATTCGTGCTGGCGGCCGCGGGCCTGCTCGACGGCCGCCCGGCGACCACGCACTGGCGGCACGCCAAGCGGTTCGCGGCCCTGTTCCCAGAGGTGCGGGTGGACGCGGACGTGCTCTTCGTGGACGACGGCGACGTGCTGACCTCGGCGGGCGCGTCAGCCGGGGTGGACCTCTTCCTCCACCTCGTCCGCCGAGACCACGGCAGCCGGGTCGCCAACCAGGTCGCCAGGGCGTGCGTGGTGCCGCCGTGGCGGGACGGCGGCCAGGCACAGTACATCGAGCATCCGGTGCCCGAGCCGTCCAGCGTCGGCACCGCCCCCACCAGGGCCTGGGCCATGGAACGGCTGGGTGCCCCGCTCCGGCTGGACGACCTGGCGGGTCACGCGGGGATGAGCAGACGCACGTTCACCCGGCATTTCCGGCAGGAGGTGGGGATGAGCCCGGGCCAGTGGCTGACCCAGCAGCGCGTCGCCCTGGCCAGACATCTGCTGGAGACCAGCGACCTCCCGGTGGACCGCATCGCGGACCGCGCCGGCTTCGGAACGCCGGTCTCCCTCAGGCAACACCTGCAGGCCGCGGTGGGGGTCTCACCACACGCGTATCGCCGCACGTTCCACATGACGAACTAGGCGATCGGCTCACCGGGCACCACCCAGGCGGCCCACTGTGCGCTCCGTAACGGCGGCACGCCACTGAAGGGTCAGAGGCCGTTTCCTGGAAGGTCGCGAGCCAGGTGCGGCGGGTGGCCTGCCCGGGCGGAGCCGTAACAGATGATGGTCAGATGTCGGCGAAGAGTCTGGCGGCGGCGGTTTCGATGCGGCGCTGGATCTGATCGTAGGTGCGGCGGCCGCGGAGCATTTCGAGGAGCTCCTGCACCCACACGCTGGCCAGCGACCCCGCGAGGTCGAGCTGCTCCTCGCTCGCGGCTTCGAGGCTCAGGCCGTCGGCCGAGACGCGCAGCAGCAGCCCCGTCATGCGCTCGCCGAACGGCGTCTGCACCTCCGCCATGATCAGCGAGCGGATGAGCGCGTCGGCCAGCTCCGGCTCGCGCATCAGCCCGCGCGTCGCTCTCATCAGTACGTCCACCGCGCGGCTCGCCGGGGTGGTGGCTCCGGGCGGTCTGCGCTCGATGCTGCTTTCCAGGAGGTCGATCTCCTCGCCCACCACCGCCACCACCAGGTCCATCTTGGACGGGAAGTAGCGGTAGAGCGTGCCGAGCGCCACGCCCGCGCGCTCGGCCACGGTGCGCATCTGCATGGCCTCGACCCCGCCGCGTGAGGCGAGGGCGGCCGCCGCCTGGACGATGCGCTTGCGGCGTTGGTGCTGGCTGCGCGTACGGACGCTGTGCCCGCCCGTCGTGGGGTGGCTCTCCATGGTCCCCTCGGTGTCGCTGGAGGGCGCGGCGATTGACGCGTGCGTGGTACGCATAAGAACACGTTATCTGATTTCTTGATATCGCGGCTTGTTACTCGCGGGTCACAAAGTGGCCGTATAGCCCCATGTCTACGGTGTTACAGGCATATGTCCCGACTTATCGACACAGCGGGACACTGGACAGATATTAGAATCTGTTCTAGTTTGCGATTCGGTTGACCGAGCGCTTGGTGGAGGCCCTAGATGACCGCGGACACGCTGGCGGCCCTGCTCCTCGCACGGGCCGGGGACGATCGACCTGGGCTGATGTTCGAGGACATGGTGTGGTCGTGGCGCGAGCACGTGGCCGCCTGCCGTGCCTCCGGCGCCTGGTTGTCCGGGCGCGGCGCCCGGTTGCATGTCGGGGTGCTCAGCGAGAACGTCCCGGAGCTGGTGTTCCTGGTGGGCGGGGCGGCGCTGTCCGGGCACGTGGTCGTCGCGCTGAACCCGACCCGCTCGGTCGACGAGCTGGTCCGAGACGCCCGTGCCACCGATGTGGACCTGCTCCTGGCCGACAGCCCCTATGTGACGACGGCCGGGCAGGTGTCCGCGGCGCTGGGGGTGGACGCGATGCCTCTGTCCGCCGTCGGGCTCGAGCCTCCTGCCACACCGCAGGACGCGCCCGGGGACCTCGTGATGCTGATCTTCACCTCCGGCACCTCGGGCCGCCCCCGCGCCGTGCGGATCACACAGCGCAAGCTCGCCCTGCCCGGGATGAGCCTGGCGGCGATGCTCACGCCTTCCGACGTCGTGTACTGCTCGATGCCGCTGTTTCACTCCGGTGCGCTGATGGCCGCCTACGCCCCGGCCGTGGCGTCAGGGGCGGCGCTGGTGCTGCGGCGGCGGTTCTCGGCGTCCGGCCTGCTACCGGACATCAGGCGGTACGGCTGCACGTACCTGCACTATGTGGGCAAAGCGCTCTCCTATGTCCTGGCCACCCCGGAACGCGCGGACGACGCCGGCAACCCGCTGCGGATCGCGTTCGGGAACGAGGGGAGCGCGTTGGCGACCAGGAGGTTCGGGAAGCGGTTCGGGTGCCGGGTGATCGACGCCTTCGGGTCCACGGAGACGGCCATCTCGCTCAGCCCCGACCCGTCCGGCCCGCCCGGATGCCTCGGGAGGCTGCCGGAGGGCGTCAAGATCCTCAATCCCGTGACCGCGCGCCCCTGCCCGCCGGGCCGCGTCGAGAACGGCCGCCTGCTCAACGCGGAGGAGGCCGTCGGCGAGCTGGTCAACGTCGCCGGGCTGGGGTTGTTCGAGGGCTACTACAACGACCCGGAGGCGGACGCCGAGCGCATCAAGGACGGCGCGTTCTGGTCGGGTGACCTGGCGTATGCGGACGGGGACGGCTACGTGTTCTTCGCCGGGCGCGGCACCGAACGCCTGCGCGTGGACGGCGAGAACCTGGCAGTGGCGCCCATCGAGGCGGCGCTGAGGGAGTTCGCCGGGGTGGTCGAGGCGGCCGTCTACCCGGTGCCCGATCCGGCGGCCGGCGACCAGGTCATGGCGGCGCTCGTGCTGGAGGGCGGCTTCGACCCGGACGCGTTCACGGCGTTCCTCGCTTCGCGCCGCGATCTGGGCGCCAAGTCTTTACCCCGATATATCCGCCTTTCTGATGATCTTCCCCAGACGCCCTCGCACAAGGTCCTCAAACGGGTCCTCGCCCGCGAGGGCTGGCGCACCGCTGACCCGGTCTGGTGGCGCACAGGTTCCGGGCTCCGCCCGCTGACCGACGCGGACGTCAAGGGCATCGAGGAGGAGTTCGTACGGCACGGCAGGCAACATCTCTTGGAGGCGTGAATGGACTTCAACCTGGACGAGACCCAGCAGGACCTGCGGAAGCTGGCGGCCGAGGTGCTGGCCAAAGAGGACGGCGAGCGGTTATGGCAGGCCGGGCTCATGAGCGTGTGCGTGCCGGAGGAGGCGGGCGGAGCCGGGCTCGGGCCGGTTGAGATGGCCGTGGTGCTGCGGGAGGTGGGTGCGCGCGCGGCCCCGGTGCCCGCGCTGCCCACGCTGGTGAGCACGCTGACCCTGGCCCACTACGGCACCCTTGTCCAGCAGCGCCGCTTGAGCAGCCAGGCCGGGGCCACCGTCGCGCTTCGCGAGCCCGGGAGGGCGCCGGCCGACCCGCCCCTGACGACCGCCAGGCCCGTTGACGGCGGCTGGGCTCTGACGGGCCGCAAGGTCTCGGTGCCCTATCCCGAGGCCCCGGTGCTGGTCGCCGCCGACGAGGGCTTGTTCCTGGTCGAGGCGCCTCCGACCACCCCCGAGTACACGTCCACCGGCGAGCCCGCCGCCACGGTCGTGCTGGACGGCACCCCGGCCGAGCGGGTCGCGGGCCCAGATGCGGTCACCGGAGCCAGGCGGCTGTTCATGGCGGCCGTGGCCGCGCAGGCCAGTGGTGTGCTGGCCGGCGCCCTGGAGCTGACCACCGGCTACATCAGGACGAGGAAGCAGTTCGGCCGGGCGCTGGCCGAGTTCCAGGCCGTGACCATGCAGATCGCCGACGTCTACATCGCGGCGCGAGCCCTCGACGTGGCCATGTGGTCGGCGGTGTGGCGCCTTGGGGAGGGTCTGCCGGCCGACCAGGACCTGGCGCTGGCCGCGTACCACGTCGGCGAGGCGGTCAAGGCCCTCTACACCTGCCAGCACCTGCACGGCGGCCTGGGACTGGACGTGACGTATCCGCTGCACCGCTACTTCGCCCAGGCCAAGCACCTGTCCCACCTGCTCGGCGGCGCCGACGCCCAGCTCGACCTGATCGGAGCGCTCGTCTGATGCTGATCGACCTGACCCCCGCCCAGCGCGCCCTCCGAGACGAGCTCCGCGAGTACTTCCAGGAGTGCCTCACCGCCGATGACCGCAGGAAGATCGCGGAGGACCCGTTCGGCGAGGCGTACATGGAGCACTGCCGCCGCCTCGGCCGCGACGGCAAGCTGGGCCTCGGCTGGCCCAAGGAGTACGGGGGAGGCGGCTACGGCCCCCTCGAGCAGCAGATCTTCGCCAACGAGATAGCCCGGGCGGGCGTCCCGTACCCGATCATCACGGTGCAGACCGTGGGGCCGACGCTCATGCAGTACGGCACGCAGGAGCAGAAGGACCTCTTCCTGCCGCGCATCCTCGCGGGCGAGTGCCACTTCGCCATCGGCTACAGCGAGCCCGAGGCCGGCACCGACCTGGCCTCCCTGCGCACCTCGGCGGTGCTCGACGGCGACCACTACGTCGTCAACGGCCAGAAGGTCTTCACCAGCGGCGCGCACTACGCCCAGTACATCTGGCTGGCCGCCCGCACGAACCCCGAGGCCAAGAAGCACAAGGGCATCACCATGATGATCGCCTCCACGGACGACCCCGGCTTCTCGTGGACGCCGATCGTCACCATGGACGGCCGCCACCACACGAACGCCACCTACTACAGCGACGTACGCGTCCCCGTGAACATGGTGGTCGGCGAGGTGGACCGGGGCTGGGACCTGATCGTCAACCAGCTCAACCACGAACGCGTCACCCTCGGCCCGGCCGGGAACCTCGGCCAGACCTATGACCGTTTCCTCGCCTGGGCCCGCCGCACGGGGCAGGAGGCGAACCCGGACGTACGGCGGGCGCTGGCCAGGGTGTGGGCGGCCTTCCGCACCAACGAGCTGCTGAACTGGCAGGTCGCCGCGAACATGGACCTCGGCTGGCTGGGCGCCCCCGACGCCTCGGCCACCAAGATCTACGGCTCGGAACGCATGCAGGAGGTCGGCAGGCTCGTCGGCGACATCCTGTCCAGGTATGGAGACCCGTCCGACCCGGAGACGGCCGAGCTGCTCGAACGCATGGACCACGGGGTGAAGGGGGCGGTGGTGCTGACGTTCGGCGGCGGGGTGAACGAGGTGCAGCGGGAGCTGATCGCCATGCTCGGCCTGAGCCTGCCGAGGCCGCCGCGATGACTCTTCCCATGAACGATGAGGAGCTGCACGAGCTGGCGGACAAGCAGGCGGCGCTGGGGGAGGTACGCGGGACCCCGGCGCGCGACCCCGTGAACGCCCCCATGATCAGGCACTGGCTGGACGCCATGGGGGACGAGAACCCTGCGTACCTGGAGAAAGGGGTCGCTCCGCCCGCGATGGCGCAGGTGTGGACGATGCCGGGCGTGCGGCGGTCGGCCAAGGACCGTTCGCCGGTGGACGACATGATGGCCACGCTGGACGCGAGCGGTTACACGGGCGTGGTGGCGACGAACTGCGAGCAGACCTATCACCGGCACGCGCGGATCGGCGAGCGGCTGACCCCGGCCACCCGGTTCACGGAACTGGCCGGGCCCAAGAAAACGGCTCTGGGCGTGGGGTTCTTCGCCACCTGGAAGGTCACCTGGTACAGCGAGGACGACGAGCCGGTCGCCGAAATGCTCTTCCGGGTCCTGAAATTTCGCCCACGCGCCGGTGAGAGCCGCCCTCCGGAAAAGGAACAGGCGGCCGCGTACCCGCTCCAACCCGCGATCAACCAGGACACCGCGTTCTTCTGGGAAGGCGTGAAGCAGGGCGAGCTCCGCATCCAGACCTGCGCCGACTGCGGCGAGCTCCGCCACCCGCCCGGCCCTCTGTGCCCACACTGCCGCTCGGCCAACCTCGCCTATGCGGTCGCGAGCGGCCAGGGAACCCTCTACAGCTACGTCGTCCACCATCACCCCCCGGTGCCGGGCAGGCAGACGCCGTTCGTGGTGGGCGTGGTGGAGCTGCCGGAAGGCGTACGGATCGTCGGAAACGTCGTGGACTGCCCGATCGAGGAGGTTTCGGTCGGCATGCCGTTGCGCGTGACGTACCGGCGGATGGACGAGCAGCTCGTCCTGCCGATGTGGATGCCAGGGGAGGCGTGATGGAGATCGGAGCGACGCTGCCGGAGCTGGCCATCGACCTCACCCCCACCGTGGTCGTCTCCACGGCCCTGGCCACCATGGACTTCACGCCGGTCCACCACGACGTCGAGGTAGCCCGCGCCCAGGGCTCGAAGGACATCTTCCTCAACATCCTGACCACCATGGGCCTGGTCGAGCGGTACGTCACCGACTGGGCGGGCCCGGAGGCCGTCATCGAGCGCATCGCGGTCAAGCTGGGCGTACCGGCGTACGCGGGGGACCGCCTGTGCTTCAACGGGACGGTCGTGTCACGCGAGGACGGCCGGCTCACGGTTGAGGTGCGAGGCAAGGTGAGCCTGGGTGATCACGCCACGGGAACCGTCACCCTGGTCGAGGAGGGAAATTGCTGAGCGGCCGTACTGCCATAGCCGGCATCGGCGCCACGGAGTTCAGCAAGCAGTCGGGCCGCTCCGAGCTGCGGCTCGCCGCGGAGGCCGTGCTGTCGGCCCTGGACGACGCGGGCCTGTCACCTGGCGACGTGGACGGCATGGTGACCTACACCCAGGACTCCAACCAGGAGATCGCCGTAGCGAGGGAGACGGGGATCGGGGACCTGACGTTCTTCTCGCGGGTCGAGTACGGCGGCGGCGCGGCCTGCGGCACCGTGGCACACGCGGCCATGGCCGTGGCCACGGGAATGGCGCGTACGGTCGTGTGCTACCGCGCCTTCAACGAACGTTCGGGCCGCCGCTTCGGCCAGCCCAACAGCCGCCTGACCGGCGAGCCCACCTCCCAGGGCTTGGAGATGAGCTGGCACGTGCCGTTCGGCCTGATGACGCCGGCGGCGTGGGTGGCGATGTTCGCGCGCCGCTACATGTATGCGTACCACGCCACCTCGGAGGACTTCGGCCGGGTGGCGGTGGCCATGCGCCGGCACGCGGCCACCAACCCGGCCGCCTGGTTCTACCAGCGCCCCATCACGCTGGAGGAGCACCAGGCGTCCAGATGGATCGTTGAGCCGCTGCACCTGCTCGACTGCTGCCAGGAGAGCGACGGCGCGGTGGCCCTGGTCGTCACGTCGGCAGAACGAGCCCGCGACCTCCGCAGATCACCCGCCCTGATCACGGCGGCCGCCCAGGGCTCGGGCATGGGCCAGATGATGATGACCAGCTACTACCGAGACGACATGACAGGCCTCCCCGAAATGTCGCTCGTGGGCCGCCAACTATGGAATATGTCCGGCCTATCCCCCAAAGACATCCAAACGGCCATCCTGTATGACCACTTCACCCCGTTCGTCCTGGCCCAACTCGAGGAGCTGGGCTTCTGCGGCCGAGGGGAGGCCCCGGAGTTCCTCAGGGGCGGGAGCATAGAGCTGGACGGCAGGCTGCCGGTCAACCCGCATGGAGGCCAGCTGGGAGAGGCCTACATTCACGGCATGAACGGCATAGCGGAGGCGGTACGTCAGGTCAGGGGAACGGCGGCCAACCAGCTCACGGACGTGCGGAACGTCCTGGTCACGGCAGGAACAGGCGTACCGACGAGCGGCCTCATTCTCTCAGCCGAGTAACCAACGGGCAGGTGGGCCGGGAAGCACACGAACTCGCGGCGATCTTCGCAGGAAGGGCTGACAACTTTCCGATCTGGGCTGTGCCGTTCTTCCCCTGCCACCTTCTGGCGCTCTCGCTGTCGGTGACGGCTGCGATGATGCTGCTCACTTCGAGGAAGGCTGGCCGTGGCTGGCGATCCCACCACGCCCCCAGAGATTCTCGAAGCCATGGCCGCAGACTCCTCCCGCACGGTCAGGCGTGCCCTGGCGGCTCGGAGCGACGCGCCGGACGGATTGTTGCGCGCACTCGCCGGGGACCCGGATCTGAAGACCCGTCAGATCCTTGTTGAGAATCCCGCCTGTCCACCCGATGTTCTGGTCGCCTTGGTGGAAGATCCTTACGGGTCGGTCCGATGGTCCCTGCCGGACCATCCCGCCGCCGATGTCGAGGTTCACCGTGCCATCTGCCGGTCCACGGACGAGGATCTGCGCCGGTTGCTCGCCGAGAGCCGAGGACTGGATGAGGAGACGAGCGCGGCACTCGCCAGGGACCGCTCCCCAAATGTCCGCGCGGGCCTGGCAGCGCACACCGATGACCCAGCCATCCTCGCCACTCTGATAACTGACGCCGATCCCAAGGTCCGCGCCGGCGCGACTCAGAACCCGCTCACCACGATAGATCGACACCGCCTTCTGGCAATCGACAGGTCAGCAGCCGTGCGCACGGCCGCAGTGCAATCAGGGAAGCTCCCTCATGACGAACTGCAACGCCTGACCCGTGATCGCTCGGTCAACGTACGGTGGTGGCTGGCCGCATGGCCCACCACACCGGAAGCCGTCCTGCAGGTTCTCGCTGAGGATCCTCATCCCGATGTAATGACCCAGGCCCGAGGGAGACTCAGGAAGAACACCTAGCCCGTTGAAACCTGGACATCGGCTGCCGAGTCTGAAGCGGGCCTCAAGGACCTCATGTCGCGGGTGCGGGCATGGCAATGTTCGGGCGGCCGTGACCTGCCAGCCTGCGGTTCGAGGACCTCTGCAAGGTGATCAAGAGCCGAGTGGCCATGAGCCCCCGCTGGTCACCGAGCAAATGGGCACACGGGGCAAAGTCTCAGGGAGCGGTCAGTACGAGAAACGGGATAGTCACCCTGATAGGGAGTTCCAGCTCGAGGTCTGCCTGGTGAACCCGATGGAGCCTGTATTCGGAGGCTACGGCATCGAGGTGGAACTCCTTCACCTCGAGGATCTCGTACTTCTCGTCGAGCAGGATGAGCAGGTAGAGCGGGATGCCGGCGGCGGCATACTGTGTGCGTTTATCGGTGAGGTCTTCGCGGACGGTCCCAGGGGAGGAGACCTCGACGACGGCCAGGGTCTGGGACGCATCCGGCTTCTGGCCAGGGTCGTCCAAACACCTGTAGACCACCACATCCGGACGTCGGAAGGTGAACTTGGGAACCCGCCAGAGCACCACGTCGATGTCGGTCTCAACGCTCAGACACGGCCCGCTGATCGGACGAGCGGCTTCCAGTGAGCCGGCGAGACGACGGGCTATGCGGTTGTGCTGCATAGCGGGTGACTCGCATTTGATCACGTGCCCGTGGACTACCTCGATGCTCCCGGCGACGTCCTCTGGCAACGCTCGATACTCTGCTTCGCTCATGACTTCGGGAAGTGATTCGTACCAGGAAGGGGTTGCCATGCCGGTCTCCCTCACTTGGGGCTGACATCGAAGATCGGCTAACTGGAAGGTGTCGAGCGGTGACGGGAATCGACCGCGCTGTCAGCTTGGGAACCGCACCGATCACGGCCACCGTACCATCGGGAGCCTGGCCGGCGGCGACATCGGCCCGTGAGTGAGTGGCCCCTCGATGTGGACGATGATCAGCCTGGGGAAGATCGAAGGCGGTCCCTTGCCGCAAACAAAGCCAGATAGGAAATCAACCCCTGACCTGGCTCCTCGTTCTGAGAGCGGGTGACGGGAATCGAACCCGCGCTGTTCAGCTTGGGAACTGCGCGGCGATCTGTTCGTCGGCTTCGGGATCGATGACGAGCTTGGACACCTAGACATCGATTCACCTCTTGCGTCTCCAGAGCTTGCCCGTCGCCAGGTCGAGGTTGTAGACGCGGTCGCTCAGGTAGCTGCGGACCAGAAAGGCGCCCTCCTTCGACCACCCGAGACCGATGTCGAGGAAGTCGTCGCCGGGAAACGTGGGAACGACGATTGCCAGACGCTTCCCGGTCCCTGTGTCGAAGGTTTCGACAGTCTCCTGGCTCCTGATGACCACGAGGCGACTTCCGTCCGTCCTGAGGTTGTACGTGTCCTCTGGGGCATCCTTGGCGGCTCTCTTGAAGGGGAGGCTCATTCGCTTCTTTCCCCGATGGTCGAGCACGAGTACCTGAGATGCCGTCGTGACCACGATCCCGCTGCTGTTCAGGTCGTGGACCTGTTGAGCGCCGGGGATCGGCACAGTGGTCCAGGTCTTGGTGTCGGTGATCTGCGCGTCGTCCTTGGCCAGGGCGATGTACCTGTTCTGGCCCTCGAACGTGGCCGTGGGCACCGCGGCGTCAGCCAGGCTCTCGGTGAGGGGGTGGATGCCTTGGGCGTCCTGATACACCATGCGGCGACTGCGCCTGTCCAGATAGACGGCGGCTTTCTTGTCGGGGCTGCGCACAAACGGCGCCGGCCGGGGTGCTCCGCCTTTCCCGATGACGTACGGCGCGGCCTGCGGGAATGGCTGCCCGTTCACGAGCCACGACCGGCAGGGGTCGTCCATCTCGTCGACCCAAGGACAGGTGGGCCCCTTGTATTCGTTCACCTCCGTGAACTCGGCCGTTTGCTCTGGAAATGACTTGGGCGTTGAGTATTCGGGCAGTTCGCGCCGTGGCGGTTGTCCGGGGATGAGCAGCGTGCCCGACAACACGATTGCGGTGCCGCCAAGATAAAGGTTCCGCATTGACCATCGGCCAATGGCCAGTTCGGCCCGGGTCATGTCATCCGATGCCTCGGGCATCGGCCTGGCGCTCAGTTTCCGGGCGGCAAGCGGTACGGCTGCCGCCACGACGATCACGATGACGGAATGGGTCAGACGCGCCGGCGTGGCACCCTGGTTCGTCAGCAGGTAGCCGCTGGCCACCATGGCGCCCGCCGAACCGAGCAACCATGCCCGCTGATAGATCTTCGCGTCGTCGTGAACGTGAAGCATGCGGGCCGGCAGTCGTACATCGCGGAAGGCGGAAGCGGCACACCAGCCCAGCGCCAAATAGAACGGATCATTGGTGAGCAAGTCAAGGGAACGGCGAGGACGAGGGCGATGAGCCGCCAACGGCGAAGGCCGGCGAAGTAATCGATGATCTGCCGGGCGTTGGCCGCTGTGACGGAAAGACCCATCAGTGCGGCAAACCTGTTGAGCCGCTCCCCAGTGACCGGCGCGGCTGCTACCAGCAGGGTGAGCGCGGCGGCTGCCCAGGAGATCATCGGAGGTGTTGTCACGAAGGGGTAGCCTATATGGTTCTATATCGTGAATTCGGATGACATATGGCAGCAATTCGGCGTCGTCACATGGCGCGCACAGTGGGCGCGATTACGCGGTGTGACGATGTCCGGTTTGGTGTTGATTGTTGCTATTGCAGTGGCTTTGTGGTGGTTGTCAGCTACGACCCCGCATATCCGGTGGAGTCTTGATAGTTTCTTACCTCACGCCGACGTTGACGAGAATGGTGTCCTGTCCACCAGCGTGTATATCGAAGTTGAAAACGAAGGCATGGCCTCCTTCACTCTCACCGGTATCTCCGCCGAAATTCCGGGCCTCCGCTTGCTACCCGCTGACGAGGCGCAGGAAGAACAAGCCGCGGTCACTGTGGAAAGTGGTGGCCAGGAGACCCTGGCGAGGCGCATTGTCATCACCGACTGCGCGGCAGTGCCACGCGAACCCCAGCCAGTCCGCTTCACCTATGAAACCTGGATGGGCTCAGGGTCGGCGGAGGTGACGTGGGACTCATGGCGAATGACAGGATCCGGAGGAAGTCTCCAGGTCGCCTGGCAGCGAGCTCTCGCCAGCAAGGTCTGCAATGAAGCGGTGAGCTCGGACCGGCCCTGACGGCCGGCTCATCCGTGGTCAATGACAAGCCCGGAAGGTAGTGGCATATGCTGCCCGTCACGAAGATCGCCACCGGTTTCGTCGTCGTCTTCGGCGCCCTCCGTTTCAACGGCTTCGACCTGCTGTTCGACCCCGTCGGATGGGTATTGTGCGCGTCCGGGCTGTTTCAGCTGCAGCGATCCGCCGACGACCCCTTGGGCAGAGCCAAATCCCTTGCCATCGCCATGGTCGGCATCTCGTTCGTCGCCACGGCCGCGTCCGGAGCGAGCCCTGGGGAGGGGATCTCCTCCATTACTCAGGTGATCGGCATCGTCAACACAGTCGGCGTCTTGATCACCGTCTGGGTGTCTGTCGACACCGTCATCAGACAGATCCATCCCCGCGGAGAGGTCTCCAGAGCCGCGCTTCTCGACGTGTTGCGCTGGGCGGTGGTCATCCTGGAAACGCTCGGCATGCTGGTCGGCTACGGCTACGCCGATCTGGGCCCTGTCGTGCTCATTGCCTGGTTCGCGGCCGTCGCGGCACTGATCGTCGTGCTCTACCGCTCGGCCGGCCTGCCGTGCCTCTCCCCGCCAGAGGAACCGGTGGCGAGTCCCCCGCCACCGGGCTGAACGACGTCCCTCACGGATGTACGAACATAGGCACCGAGAAGAAGACGATCATCGCGATCGCCACGCAGATCAGGAACCCGACGGCCTCCCAGGCCCAGTCGAAATGCCGGTCCTTGCGGCGCCGTACCTTCTCGGGCCGGGCCCGGTACTCCGGGCGCTTCTTGGATGCGGGCCGGGCGCGTACGGGGCGCGGAGCCAGGAGAGAGGGTTCTGGAGCAGGAGGAGCGGGGGCCGTCGAAGGCGCCTTCTTGGGCGGGGCGAGAGTGCTTGATCGAGGGGCCTCCTGCGCGGCAGGGGCGCTCGAAGGGGCCTCCTCTGGCTCGGGGAGCCGGTAGATCGGCTCGGCGGGCCTGGTCAAGGCGGTCGGCTCGGCGGGTCCGGCCGAGGCGGTGGGCTTGGTGCGTCTGGAGGACTTCGAGCGGGGGCGGAACAGCGGAGCCGCCTCGCGGGCCGGCTCGTCAGCCGCCGACGGTTGCGGGAAGGGGCGAGCCGGGCCCTTGTGTACCAGGACGTCTCTGGGGGCGAGGATGTCGCCGTCCGCCGCCGACGGCTTCGGGGGGAGGAACACGTCGCCGGTCGCGAAGGGCTCCTGGGTGTCTCTGGGTAAGATCACGTCGCCTGTGGCGAAAGGTTCCAGGCCGCCCGTGTGCTCGGGGGCCAGGAAGAACGGGCGCTCGTCGGACGGCACAGAGGTCCTTCCTACGAAGGGTCGCGCGCCGTCCAGGGCTGCCAGGGGATCCCTGAGGGGAAAGTACTCGGTGGAGGCCAGCGGATCCCTGCGAGGCTGGGCCGAGTCCAGCGGGTCGCGGAGCTTGGGCATCGGGGCCGTGGTGGCGTCGTGGTCGGGCACGCGTGACGACGAAGGGGGCGTCAGCAGCTCCGCCGGGAAGATGACCGTGCTGGTCGCCGGGTCCGCGTCGGCCAAGGGCTGGGGCCAGATCGGGGGGCTGGGCCAGCGGGGCTTCACGAACAGCGGTCCGGGGGCGGCCGTACGGGAGCCGACGAAGTGGATGCGGAGCGCACCCGGCGCCTGGGGCCAGGGGAGGCGGCCGAGGACGTCGCGGAGCGGGGCGACCCCCAGCGCGCCGTACACGTCGGCCACCGGCTTGGGGATGCGGACCCCCGTCGAGGCCAGCGCCGACCCCAAGGCCTGCCTGAAGCGGTGGCCGGCGCCCACCGCCAGCTCCTCGGCGGTGTCCGGCGCGACGTCGAGCACCCACGCCAGCTCCGCCTTGCTCAGCCCGGCGACCGCGCACAGCACCAGCACCTCGCGCTGGTGCGGGCGCAGTTCGCGCAGGGTGCGCTCGACGAGCGCGGTGGCAGGGTCGATCAGCGGGTCGACGGCGGGCGGCGCGTAGACGATGTCCCGCCGGTGGATCTCGCGGCGGGCGAACGCGTAGAGAGCGGCGCGGGGCGGCTCCGCGGGGGAAGGGAACGCGGCGACGCTGGAGAACAGGGATACCAGGACGTCGGACGCGGAGCCGAGGTCGCCGAGCTGGTCGGCGCAGTACGCGAACAGCCCGGCGGCATGGCGGTCGTAGAGCTCTGCGATCAACTCGGCGCGTTGACGCTGATCGGTGAGCGGCTGAGACACGGGCCGGATCCTCTTGCTTTGTGGACGCTGAGGGTGAGGGAGGTGAGAGGTGCGCGTCAGGGCTTTGTGGAGATATGCGTCAGAAGTTCGTGGAGGTAATCATGCCAACACACCATGGTCCGGCGCACTACCAGATACGGATTTGGGGTAAATATCCAGGTCAACTGAAACGCTTCAGGAGGTACTGGGGAGGACAGGGCGGTTCAGACGGCCGTAGTCTGTGCTCTCAAGAGATCATGCGGCGGTCGTGGCAGGGGGCTGCGACCCCTGCCCCAGAAGCCTGAAGCGAGAGTTCGCGCGTGATCACATTCGACGCTGTCACCAAACGCTATCCGGACGGAACGGTCGCCGTGGACCGCCTCGACCTTGAGGCGCCCACGGGTGAGATCACCGTGCTCGTGGGCCCCTCGGGCTGCGGGAAAACGACCTCCCTCCGGATGATCAATCGTATGATCGACGCCTCGGAGGGTCAGATCCTCCTCGACGGCACGCCGGTGCAGGGCATCGACCCGCCGACGCTGCGGCGCGGCATCGGGTACGTCATCCAGCAGGCCGGACTGTTCCCGCACCGGAAGATCGTCGACAACATCGCCACCGTCCCCTACCTGCTCGGCTGGGACAAGAAGAAGGCCCGCGACAGGGCCATGGAGCTGCTCGAACGCGTCGGCCTCGACCCCGCGTTCGCCGGGCGCTACCCGTTCCAGCTCTCGGGCGGTCAGCAGCAGCGCGTGGGCGTGGCCAGGGCGTTGGCCGCGGACCCGCCCGTGCTGCTCATGGACGAGCCGTTCAGCGCGGTCGACCCGATCGTGCGCACGAGCCTGCAGGACGAGCTGCTCAGGCTGCAGTCGGAGCTGAACAAGACCATCGTGTTCGTCACCCACGACATCGACGAGGCCATCAAGCTGGGCGACCGCGTGGCGGTGCTGCGGGTGGGCGGCAGGCTGGCGCAGATCGCCGACCCCAAGACGCTGCTGTCCGACCCGGCCGACGACTTCGTGCGGGAGTTCCTCGGGCATGACAGGGGGATCAGGCGGCTGCAGTTCATCTCCACCGAGGGGTTGCGGTTGCGTACCGATCTGACCGCCGCCACGGACGAGCCGTGGCGGCTGGTCGTGGACCCGGACGGCCGGCCGACCGGGTGGGTGTCCGCGTCGCGGCCCGACGAGCTGGAGCCGTACGGGACGTTCGTGCGCGGGCGCGACTCCATGCGAACGGCGCTCGACGCGGCGCTGTTGTCGCCGTCCGGCTGCGCCGTGGCCGTGGACGAGCAGGGCAAGGTCGTCGGGGTGGCCACGAGGGAGACGCTCGACGAGGCGCTCGCGGAGGCGGCAGATGGCTGACGGTCCCCCCTCCATCTGGGAGTGGATCGGGCGCAACTGGGACACCGGCCGGGTCGACAGCATCAAGAACCTGCTCATCGACCACCTGACCATGTCTCTCGTGCCGATCCTGGTCGCGCTGGTCATCGCGCTGCCGCTCGGGCTCGCCTGCGTGCGCTGGCGCTGGCTCTACCAGCCCATCTCCGGCTTCATGAACGTCGTCTACGCGCTTCCCTCGCTCCCCGTCTTCATGCTGCTGATCTCGGTGACCGGGCTGTCGCAGACCACCGTGATCATCCCGCTGACCTTCTACGGCATGGCCGTGCTGATCCCGGCCGTCGTGGACGGGCTGGGCTCGGTGCCCGATCATGTGCGGCAGTCGGCCGTCGCGATGGGGTTCACGCCGTTGCGCAGGCTGATCGCGGTGGAGCTCCCGATCGCCGTCCCGGTGGTGCTGGCGGGGCTGCGGGTGGTGGCGGTCTCCAGCATCAGCCTGGTCAGCGTGGGTGCGCTGATCGGGCAAGGAGGGCTCGGCGGGCTGTTCACGCGGGCGTACCAGAACCCGTTCATGCCGCCGGTGATCGTCGGGATCGTGCTGATCGTGGCGCTGGCGCTGATCGCCGACGGGCTGCTGGTGCTGGCGCAGCGGCTGCTCACTCCATGGGTACGGGCACGAAGGGGGACGGGTTCGTGAGCTGGCTGACAGCGTTCTTCGGCTGGCTGGCCGACTTCTTCGGGAGCGGCGAGAACTGGTCAGGTCCTTCCGGCATCCCCATGCGCCTGCTGGAGCATCTGGAGTTCTCGGCGCTGGCGCTGGCGCTGGCCGTGCTGATCGCGGTGCCGCTGGGGCTGCTGATCGGCCACACGGGCCGCGGCGAGGTGATCGTCGTCGTCACCGCGAACCTGGCCAGGGCGCTGCCCACGCTCGGACTGCTGGTGATGTTCGTGCTGCTGCTGGGCACGGCCTCGATCTGGCCGGTGATCATCCCGCTGGTGCTGCTGTCGGTGCCGCCGATCCTGGTGAACACGTTCGAGGGCATCAAGGGGGTCGATCCCGAGCTGCGTGACGCCGCGTACGGGATGGGCCTGCGCGGCGGGCAGGTGCTCGGACGGGTGCTCGTGCCGGTCGCGCTGCCACTGATCCTGCTGGGCTGCCGGCTGTCGGCGATCCAGGTCGTGGCCACCACCACCGTCGCCGCGTACACCGGGCTCGGCGGCCTCGGAAGGTTCGTGATCGACGGTTTCGCGACGAAGGATTACGCGAGCGTCGTCGGGGGTTCAGTACTGATTGTGCTGTTCGCCCTAGTCGTGCAGGTACTCTTCACCCTCGCCCAGAGAGTGACGGTATCCCCAGGGGTGAGCCGACGTCTGAAGATTCGGTAGTCTCCCCTATTACCTCCCGCTTAGAAGGGAAAATCGAAATGGGACGCAAGTACGGCATCGCTGCGGTGCTCATGTCAGCGATGCTCGGGCTGGCCGCCTGTAGTGGTGGCGGCGGTAGCACTGGAGGCAATCCGCTCGACACCTCGAGCGCGGCCCCCAGCGGTTCGGCTTCGAGCGGGGGCGGGGGCAAGGCTGTCATTGGGTCCTTCGACTTCGACGAGAGCGTGCTGCTCGGGTCCATCTACTCCCAGGCGCTCGAGGCCAAGGGTGTGCAGGTGGAGGAGAAGCCGCGCATCGGCAGCCGCGAGGCCGTGTACGACCAGGTCAAGAGTGGTGGCCTGACGATCGTGCCCGAGTACAACGGCAACCTGCTGGCCTTCGTCGACCTGAAGAACACGGCCGCGACCACCGACGAGGTCAACGCCGCGCTGAAGGAGAAGCTGCCAGCCGAGCTGGAGATCCTCGACTCCTCACCGGCCGAGGACAAGGACAGCCTGTCGATCAGCAAGGACACCCAGACCAAGCAGTCGCTGAACACCATGGAGGACCTGGCCAAGGTCTCCAAGACCTTCACCGTCGGCGGCCCGCCCGAGTTCAAGAAGCGGTGGGAGGCGCGGTTCAAGGAGGTCTACGGGGTCGAGTTCAAGGAGTGGAAGCCCACGGGCCCGACCACCGCTGACGCGATCAAGGACGGCACGATCCAGATCGGCAACGTGTTCACCACCGACCCCAAGATGACGGCGAACAACCTCGTGCCGCTGCAGGACCCCAAGAACATCTTCCCCGCCCAGAACGTGACGCCGCTGATCTACAAGGCGGGCGCGAACGACACGATCAAGACCACGCTGAACGCCATCTCGGCGAAGCTGACGACGCAGTCTCTGCTGGACATGATGCAGAAGATCTCCGTCAACAAGGACGAGCCCGCCACGGTGGCCAAGGAATGGCTGACCTCCAACGGCCTCGCCTGACACTGGTGAGGGTCCCCGTCGTCCGGGGGCCCTCACTTTCCGGTTGCGCTGTGAGTCCCCGGAGGTTCTGGTCGTGACTTCCCCCAGACTGTTTCCGTGAGTGAGTTCACGGAGGCGATGGCGCAGCTGGCGGCCGGGGTGGCGGTGGTGACCGTACGCGATGGGCGCGACGACCTGGGCACCACGGTGTCGGCTCTCATGTCGGTCTCGCTGGAGCCCCCGCTCGTGCTGGTGAGCCTGGCCAGCCAGGGTTACCTCAACGAGGTCCTGCTCCGCCAGGACCGCTGGGCGGCCTCGCTCCTTTCGTCCGGCCAGGCGGCCATCGCCAGCCGCTTCGCCACAGCCGGCCGGCCCAGTGCTCGCCTGCTGCTGGCCGGCACCCCGCACCACCGGGGCGAGCACACGGACGCGCTGGTGGTGGAGGGCGGGGTGGCCGCCCTGGAGGCCGAGACCACCAAGGTGGTCCCGGCCGGGGACCACACGCTCTTCATCGCCGCCGTCCTCGCCGTCCCCTACGTCAGCCCCTCCCTCCAACCTCTGGTACGGCTCCGCGGCCGCTACCGTGCGTCAGGAACGTGATGCGTAGTTTCCTCTTCGTCCTGGGCAGCGCCCGGCGCGACGGCAACACCGAGACCCTGGCCCGCCACGCGGCCGCCCAGCTCCCGCCGGGCGTCACGCAACGCTGGATCCACCTGGACGACCACCCGCTCCCGCCCTTCCGGGACATCCGCCATACGGGTGGTGACGGGGTCTATCCGGCTCCTACGGGTGCGGAGAAGCTGCTCATCGAGGCCACGCTGGCCGCCACCGACCTGGTGATCGTGTCGCCGCTCTACTGGTACAGCGTGTCCGCCACCACCAAGCTCTACCTCGATTACTGGTCGGGGTGGCTGCGGGTGCCCGGATACGACTTCAGGCGCCGGATGGCGGACAAGACCACGTGGGCGGTCACCGTGATCAGCGAAGAGGATCGGTCGGTGGCGGATCCGCTGGTGGGGACGTTGCGGCGGTCCGGCGAGTATTTCGGCGGGACGTGGGGCGGCGCCCTGGTCGGCTACGCGAACCGACCAGACGACATCCTGCTGGACACCGACGCGCTGGAACGCGCGAAAACCTTCTTCGCCTGACGTCGCGCGTCCTTCCCCAGCCGGGGCTCAGCGGATCACGTACCAGTCAGGCAGGAGGAGGGGCCCCGCGGCCGGGAGGCCGAGTTCGGCGGAGAGGCGGGCGAGCGGTCCCCATGCGTCGAGGCGGATCCGGGCCAGGGCGGCGGACTTGTCCTCGCTGGACTCGGGCCCGCGCAGCCGCTCGAGCGGGTTGAGCCGGGGGTAGGTGCGGACGGGGGCGTCGTCGGCGAGGCCGGCACGCTTCCTGGCCAGGGCCAGCGCGTCCTCCAGGCCGCCCAGCTCGTCCACGAGCCCGCTGGCGTGCGCGTCGGCACCGGTCCACACGCGGCCGCGGGCCAGCTCGTGCGCGCGCTCCTTGGTGAGGTCGCGGCTCGCGGCCACCTTGCCCACGAAGTCGTCGTAGATCCGGTCGAGCCAGGCGTTCACGCGTTCCCACTGATCGGGGGAGAAGCCGCGGGAGGTGGAGAACATGCCGGCGTTGGTCCCCGCAGCGACCATTTCCGAATTTATCCCGATTTTTTCGAGCATTTCGGCAACGACCGGCTTGCCGCCGTACACGCCGATCGAGCCCGTCAGCGTGCCGGGCTGAGCCACGATCACGTCGGCGGCCATCGCGATGAAGTAGCCGCCGGACGCCGCCAGGTCACCCATGGAGACGATCACCGGCTTGACCTTGCGGGTCAGGATCACCTCCCGCCACACCGTGTCGGAGGCCACGTACGAGCCGCCGGGACTGTCCACCCGGAACACGACGGCCTTGACGTGCTCGTCCCGCCTGGCCGCGCGGAACGCGGCGCTGATCGTGTCGGAGCCCATCGCCCCGCCGCCGCCGAGCGGGCTGCGCCCGCTGCGGCCGGTCCTGATCATGCCGCTGCCGTGGATGAGCGCGATCCCGTCCGACATCGGGTGCGGCAGCTTCTTCACGGCCGCGCTCCTGGCGTAGCGGGACACGTACAGGAGGTGTGCCTCATCACCCGCCGCCTGCTTGACCTCGTCGTACACCTCGTCCCTGTACGCCAGCCGGTCGACCAGCCCGGCCTCCTCCGCCTCGGCGGCGGTGAACGGGCCGCGGTCGATCAACTCGCGGACCTTGCCCGGGTCGAGCCTGCGCCCGTCGGCGATGCCCGTGATGAGGCTCTCGGTGACCGACTCCACGATGCGGCTCATGGACTCGCGGTGGGGTTCGGTCATGTGGTCCTGGGTGAAGGTGTTGACGGCGGTCTTGTACTCGTGCCGCTGGCCGGCCTCGTACCCCACTCCCAGCTTGGTCAGCGCGCCCTTCACGAAGCGCTGCTCCAGCGCCACCCCGGTCAGCCCGACGTCGCCGCTCGGCTGCAGGTAGACGCGTTCGAACGCGGTGGCCAGGTAGTACGGCACCGTGCCGCCGCCGAACTCCCCGAACGTCTCGGCGAACGCGACGGTCAGCTTGCCCGCGGCCCTGAAGTGGATCACAGCCTGGCGCAGCTCCTGCACCATGGCCAGGCCCAGCGGGTTGCTCCCGATCCTGACCACCAGCGCCTTGACCCTGGAGTCCTGCCTGGCCCGCTTGAGCCCGGACAGGACGTCGGACAGGCGCGTCTTGCGCATGGACAGCACCGCGGCGAGCGGGTCCGTCGGCGGGCCCTCGGTGAGGCCCTCTGTGAGATCGAGCTCCAGCACCAGCGGGGCCGTGCGCCGCTGGCGAAGCTTGTCGACGGTTTCGAAGATCGCCTTGCCTGCGTCCATAGAAGCCACCCTAAGCGACACAATTCGGAGCCGCGCCGCGCATGTGGAAGGGGTACGGCGCCGGCGGCCGCTATCGCCTGGCGAGGTCGCTGTAGTCGCGTAGCGTGACGTTCTCGGCGGTCTTGCGGGCGATCTTGGAGGCCATGTTCTTCCCGGGCAGGTAAGGCATGAGCTTGTAGTACTGGTTGAGCAGCCCGGCCATGAAGCGGCTTCCCGGGACCATGAGGCTGGCGACGCCGTCGCCCATCTTCTGGCAGCCGGTCGCGTACGCACGCATCTCCTCCTCGTAGCGGGCGAACGCGACGCGGTGGTCGCCGTGCGCCGCGGCCAGCTCTCCCGCCAGGACGTACGCGCCGACCAGGGCGAGCCCCGAGCCCATGCCCGACAGGGAGGAGGGGCAGTAGGCGGCGTCGCCGATCAGGGCGACCCGGCCTCGCGTCCAGGCGTCCATGTGGACCTGGCCGACCGAATCGAAGTAGAAGTCGGGCGCGTGCCGCATTTCGTGCAGCAGGCGGTCGCTCTGCCAGCCGTTGCCGGTGAAGCTCTCGGCGAGAACGGCCTGCTGCCGGGCCACGTCGCGGCGGTCGAGGTCCAGCGCCGGCGAGGCGAAGTAGAAGACGGCCTTGGCCTCGGTGTTGTGGCGGGAGCTGTACCACGCGACCAGCTTGTTCGCGGTGCGGTAGGCGTGCCCGGTGTGGTCGAGCCCGAGGTGGTTGGGCGTGGTGAAGATCGCGCAGTAGAGGCCGAGGTGCTTGACGAACTGCTCCTCCGGCCCGAACGTCAGGCGGCGGGTGTTGGAGTGCAGCCCGTCGGCGCCGATCACCAGGTCGAACCTGCGGGGCGGGGTGCGTTCGAAGGTGACGGTCACGCCGTGCTCGTCCTCGGTGAGCGAGGTGATGGAGTCCCCGAAGATGTACTCGGTGTGGTCCTTGGTGGCGTTGTACAGGATGCGTCCCAGGTCGCCCCGGAGGATCTCGATGTCTCCGGCGAAGAGGTCGGCGGGCATCTTGGACTGTGGCTTGCCCGCGCTGTTGACGTACGACATGGAGCCCATGCCGGTGCGGGCGCGCTCGAGGTCGGGCAGGATGCCCATGCGGCGCAGGATCGACAGGTGCGCCTCGCCGCGGAAGTCGACGGCGTAGCCGCCGTCGCGGAGTGCGGGGGCGCGCTCCACGACCGTGGGGTTGAAGCCGTGGCGGCGGAGCCAGTAGGCGAGCGTGGGGCCTGCGACGGAGGCGCCGGAGATCAGGACGTTGATGTTCTTCATGACGCAGAGCCTCCTCCGGAGGGCTCACCGCCCGCTCACCACGCGCTCACCGCAAGCCGGATCGGCAGGTGGCGGGGGCTCTGAACGGCTGATCACCCCACCCGGGTGAAGCTCGCACGGTAGGCCGTGGGAGTGAGCCCGACGCGACCGGCCAGGTGCTTGCGTAGGGAGTCAGCGCTGCCCAGACCGCTCTTCGCGGCGACCTGATCCATGGGCAGCTCGGTGGTCTCCAGCAGCTCCCTGGCCCGGTCGACGCGCCGGTGCAGCAGCCACTGGAGCGGGCTCAGTCCGGTCTCCGCGTGGAAGCGCCTGGTCAGCGTCCGCACGCTCACCTTGGCGTGACCGGCCAGGTCGGCCAGGGTGAGCGGGCGGTCGAGGCGCTCGAGCGCCCAGGCCCGGGTGGGGGCGAGCGAGGTGCCGCGCTCAGGAGGCAGCGGGGTCTCGATGAACTGGGCCTGGCCGCCCGGCCGTACGGGAGAGACGACCGCGAGCCGCGCCGCCGCGTTGGCCACCGCCGCCCCGTAGTCGAGCCTGATCAGATGCAGGCACAGGTCGATGGCGGCCGCGGCGCCCGCCGAGGTGAAGATGCCGCTGTCTTCGATGAACAGGACATCAGGTCGCACATCGATCGACGGGAAGCGGGCGGCGAGGTCGCCGGCCAGCCCCCAGTGGGTGGTCGCGCGGCGCCCGTCGAGCAGGCCGGCCTGGGCCAGCACGAACGCGCCCGTACACAGTGAGGCGATCCGTGCCCCGCCGGCCGCGGCCTTCCTCAAGGCGTCGAGGACCTCCGCTGGAGCCTGCTCGCCGCCGCTGCCGACAGCGATCACCGTGCCGGCGCCCTCCACCGCCTCCAGGCCGTCCGTCACCATCACATCGGGGCCCCCAACGGTCGGCACCGGGCCGGGCCGTGCCGTACAGACGCGGACGTCGTAGTGGGCGCCGTTGTTGAACACCATGAGCGGGATCGAGACGTCGAAGCTCAGCACGGGGGGCACGATGACGGCGGTGACGCGGTGCATGGCCAGATCCTCCGGATAGTTGGCATTCTGGCCACTATGCTACGAGGTCGCAGGTCGGCACCGTTGTAATCATGAAATTTAATGTGATCGTGGGTCGCGGGGCCACCGCGTCGAAGACCGCTCTGCTGCTGGCCGAGGACGGCGAGCGGGTACGGATGATCAGCCGCACCGGTGGCGGGCCCGACCACCCGCTCGTCGAGAAGGTCGCCGCGGACGCGACCGACGCCGATCGGCTCACCGAGCTCACTGAGGGCGCGGACACGCTGTTCACCACCGCCGCGCCGCCGTACCACACCTGGCCCGAGCAGTTCCCGATCCTGACGACGTCGCTGCTCACCGCGGTGAAGCGGACGGGTGTCGCCTACGTGATGCTCGGCAACCTGTACGCCTACGGGCCGGTGGACGGGCCGATCACGCCCGGCTTCCCGCTGGCCGCGACCGGGCGCAAGGGGCGAGTCAGGGCGCTGGCATGGGAGGAGGCCGCCACCTCAGGAGTGAAGGTCACCGAGGTGCGGGCCGCCCAGTTCTACGGCGCCGGCGCTTTCTCGGTGTTCAGCCTCATGGTTCAGGGGCCCGTGCTGGAAGGCAGGCTCGCCCTGGTGCCTCAGGAGCTCGACGTGCCGCACAGCTACTCGGCGATCGGCGACGCCGCACGCACGCTGGTGGCCGCGAGCCGCAACGAGCAGGCGTACGGCCGGGCCTGGCACGCACCCACCTCGACCCTGTCGGTCCGGGAACTGGCCGGGCGGCTCGCGCGGCTCGCGGGGGCGCCGGAGCCGCGGATGGAGGAGATGACGGAACGCGACCTGACCCTGCTCGCGTTCACCGAGCCGTTCTGGGCGGAAATGCACGAAGTACTCGCCAAGCCCGGTCACCCGTTCGTCATCGACTTCTCCGAGACCGAGAAGATCCTCGGCGTGAGCGCCACTCCGGTCGACGACGTGCTCCGGGAAGTGATCTAGGGAAAGTGGGCAACGGGCGGGTCACCTGCCCGTTGCCCCGTTTCGGACCTAGCGGCTGTGCAAGGCCGCGTACACGTTGATGCGCGGGGTCGTGACCTCCGCACCCGCGCTCGTGTACGTGATCGGCTTGCCCGTGCGCTTCAACAGGTCGACCAGCTGGTCCACCCCCGCGTGGCGCTGCTTCTGGCGGAGCAGGGCCAGGGCGCCCGTCACGTGCGGAGTGGCCATCGACGTGCCGTTCAGCGTCGCGTACGTGTTCCCCGCGATCGCTGCCTTGATCGTCACCCCGGGCGCGAACACGTCCAGCAGCGCCCCCCGGTTCGAGAACGCGGCCACCGCGTCCTGCTTGTCCGTGGCGCCCACGGCGACCGTGTTCGAGACGCACGCGGGCCACGACACCGCCGCGTCCCAGCCATTGTTGCCCGACGCGACCACCGTGGCGGTGCCCTTGGCGAGGAGCTTGTCGACCTCGGCCTTGAAGTCGGCCCCGTCGCCCTCGTCGCAGGCCTCGGTGTACTGGCCGCCGCCCAGGCTCAGGTTCACGGAGGCGATGTCGTACTGGTCGGCCAGCAGGTCCGCGTACGCCATGCCGGTCAGGACGGACGAGTCGTACGCCAGGATGCAGACCGGGCGGCCGGCGCAGTACGGGGAGTTGTCGAAGCGGCTGAACACCTGCACCGGGACGATCTTGGCCTTGGGCGCCACGCCGTTGGCCGGGAAGTCGGCGGTGGCCTGGCCGGCCGTGATGCCCGCGACGTGCGTGCCGTGGTAGCACAGGCCGTACTGCGGCTGCGGGGCGCCCGTCATGCACGCGGCCGTCTCGGCGTTGGCCGCGCCGTCGCCGATCTGGAACTGGCTGCCGTTCGGGCACAGCGGCGTGGAGTTGTCTTCCGGGTCGGCGGCCGAGAAGCAGGCCTGGGCGACTATGCGGTCGCCGAAGGCCGGGTGGTCGTTGTCGATGCCGGAGTCCAGGATCGCGACGGCCGTGCCCTTGCCCGTGAAGCCCTGCCGGTGGGCCCGGTCCGCGCCGATCAGCGGGATGCTCTCCACCAGCGAGGGCTCGTTGACCCTGTCCTTGCGGATGGAGACGACGTCCGACTGCTCGGCGATCTTCTCGAGCTCCGCGCGGCTGCCCCGGTAGACGAAGAAGTCCAGCTTGCCGGCCACCTCGGCAGGTGGCTCCGCGTAGACGTTCCTCTTGTCCCGCTTGACCTCCTCCGCGCTGGCCTGCGCGGACCGCACCTGGGCCGACTGCCGCACGCGGACGATGGCGCGGTGCTCCCCAGTGGCGGTGATCGCGGGGTCGATCTTGGATTCGGGGTCGGCGAGGGCGGGTGTGGCGACCAGCGCGGCCGAGGTGGCGGCTAACGCGATGGCGCCGGCCAGCAGAGACGAGAGTCTCAACTGTTCCTCCGGGGGGATCGGGGGCGTTTGTTGCAGAAGTGTAGTTAAGAGGACAACTGATGTCAGAGCATCACGCGTGGGCGGCCGCGGTCGCTTGCTCCGCGTCGATCCTGGCCGTGGTCACGGAGGTACCCGCGGCGGAGTACTGGATCGCCGCGCCCGTCCCCTTCAGCCGCTCCAGGCTCTGCGCCACCGTGAAGTCCGGGTACGCCTGCTTCATCAGCGCGAACATGCCCGCCACGTGCGGCGCGGCCATCGACGTGCCGCTCTGCTCCCGGTACGTGTCGTCGGGCACCGAGGACGTGATGCCCACGCCCGGCGCGAACAGGTCCAGGAGCGGCCCCCGGTTGGTGAAGCCGGCCAGGTGGTCGTGGTCGTCGGTGGCGCCCACCGCGACGGCGCTGGAGACACAGGCGGGGGCGGCGACGCCGTTCGTGAAGCCGTTGTTGCCCGCCGCCACCACGGGCGCCACGCCCAGGCTCACCAGCGTGTCGAACTCGGGCTTGACCGCGGCGCCGGTCGCGTCCGCGTCACACGCCTGGCTGAACGGGCCGCCGCCGCCGAGGCTCATGTTCACCGCGGCGACGTTGTGGGCCCTGACCACCCGCGCGACGTACTCGAGCGCCAGCTTCTGGTCGGACATGTAGCTGAGGAAGCACGGTGGGGGAGTGCGGCCGACGACGCAGGTCGCCGGGTTGTTCACGCGGCTGAAGACCTGGATCGGCAGGATGCCCGCCTCGGGGGCGACGCCGTTGGCGGGCGCGCCCGTGGTCATCCGGCCGGCGGCGATGCCGGCCACGTGCGTGCCGTGGGAGCAGGCGTTCACCCCCTCGACGATGCACTGGGCCGTCTCGGCGTCGGCCGAGCCGGGGCCGGTCTGAGCGGGCTCGTTGTTCGGGCAGAGCGAGACGGTGCCGTCTCGGGCGTCGGAGGAGGAGAAGCACGCCTCGTCCACGATCCGGCCGGTGAGGAATGGATGGTCCCGGTCGATCCCCGTGTCCAGAATGGCGACCGTCGTGCCCTTGCCGGTCCAGCCCGCCTGGTTCGCCCGGTCCGAGTGGATGACGGCGGTGCTGGTGTCGAGGGCGGGCATGCTCAGCTCGTCCTTATAGACGGCCTGGACCCGGTCGTCCTTCTCGAGCCTCGCGAGCGTCGCGCTGTCCACCTCGGCGACGAAGAAGTGCGGTGACGACGCGGCCTCCAGGACCCGGCTGCTCCCGGAGGCCTGCTCGATGTCCCTCGCGACGGCTTCGACGCTCTCTCCCGGCTTGAGCTGGATGATGGAGCGCACCCTGGACTTCGCCCGGATCTCCGCGACGAGCGCGGGGCTGATGATCGGCCCGTTGCCGCCCGCGGAGCCGGGCCGCGGCCCCGGGGTCGCGGTGCCGCCGGGGGCGCCCGGCCGGGGCGCCGGCACGCCGGTGTCGGCCAGGAGGGTCGGG
>NZ_JBFAMX010000010.1:0-73220 GCF_040659615.1 Nonomuraea sp. NPDC049784 | reverse complement strand
ACTCGGCAAATTGCCCCCGTAACTTCGGGAGAAGGGGGACCTCTGCTGGTGTAGGACCGTGCGTCCGAGGCTGGTGGGGGTCGCAGTGGCCAGGGGGAAGCGACTGTTTACTAAAAACACAGGTCCGTGCGAAGTCGTAAGACGATGTATACGGACTGACGCCTGCCCGGTGCCGGAACGTTAAGGGGACCGCTTAGTCCAGCTTGCTGGGCGAAGGTGAGAACTTAAGCGCCGGTAAACGGCGGTGGTAACTATAACCATCCTAAGGTAGCGAAATTCCTTGTCGGGTAAGTTCCGACCTGCACGAATGGCGTAACGACTTCCCCGCTGTCTCAACCGCAGACCCGGTGAAATTGCAGTACGAGTAAAGATGCTCGTTTCGCGCAGCAGGACGGAAAGACCCCGGGACCTTCACTACAGCTTGACATTGGTGTTTGGAACGGCTTGTGTAGGATAGGTGGGAGACTGGGAAGCTCGGACGCTAGTTCGGGTGGAGTCATTGGTGAAATACCACTCTGGTCGTTTTGGATGTCTAACTCTGGTCCGTGATCCGGATCGGGGACAGTGTCTGGTGGGTAGTTTAACTGGGGCGGTTGCCTCCTAAAGGGTAACGGAGGCGCCCAAAGGTTCCCTCAGCCTGGTTGGCAATCAGGTGTTGAGTGTAAGTGCACAAGGGAGCTTGACTGTGAGACTGACGGGTCGAGCAGGAGCGAAAGCTGGGACTAGTGATCCGGCATCGGCGTGTGGAAGCGGTGTCGCTCAACGGCTAAAAGGTACCCCGGGGATAACAGGCTGATCTTCCCCAAGAGTCCATATCGACGGGATGGTTTGGCACCTCGATGTCGGCTCGTCGCATCCTGGGGCTGGAGTAGGTCCCAAGGGTTGGGCTGTTCGCCCATTAAAGCGGTACGCGAGCTGGGTTTAGAACGTCGCGAGACAGTTCGGTCCCTATCCGCTGCGCGCGCAGGAGACTTGAAAGGGGCTGTCCCTAGTACGAGAGGACCGGGACGGACGAACCTCTGGTGTGCCAGTTGTACCGCCAGGTGCACGGCTGGTTGGCTACGTTCGGGAGGGATAACCGCTGAAAGCATCTAAGCGGGAAGCTTGCCTTGAGATGAGGTCTCCCACCTGTGAGGGGTAAGGCTCCCGGTAGACGACCGGGTTGATAGGCCGGAAGTGGAAGCGCGGTAACGTGTGGAGCTGACCGGTACTAATAGGCCGAGGACTTGACCACAAAGCAGACTTTTATTGTCGTTCTTGCTCGCGTCCACTAGGCAATTCTGAGACAGCAAACAGTTGCTGCTCGAGGGGTTGCGGCGGTTATGGCGGGAAGGAAACACCCGGTTACATTCCGAACCCGGAAGTTAAGCTTCCCAGCGCCGATGGTACTGCACTCGGGAGGGTGTGGGAGAGTAGGTCACCGCCGCACAAATATGTGAAAAAGGGCTCGGCGCCATGCGCGTCGGGCCCTTTTTGCGTTGGCGGTCAGCCGCCCTTCGTGTTGACGTACGTGATGGCGTACTTGGCCGTTACCGAGGTCCACGGGACGATGATGACGGCGCCGTTCCGTTCGAAGACCTGAGCGTCCTGACCGTTCGAGCCGTACTTCTGCGGCAGTGAGGCCACCGCGGTGGCCTTGCCGGTGGCGGCGTCCAGCCTGACGAGGCGGGGGGCCAGGTCGCGGTGGTCACCTGCCTCCAAGGCCAGTAGGCCGCGGTCGTCGGCGCGGATGTAGGTGAGCATCGTGTCGTTGGTGCCGGACGAGGTCCAGACCTGCCGGCCGGTCTTGAGGTCGTAGGCCAGGACCTGGTTGCGGGAGCGTAGCTTCCCCGGCACGTTCTCCGGGAACGTGGCCAGGTAGAGGCGGTCGCCGTGGACGGCGTAGCGGTGGACCTCGAACATGCCGTTCACGAAGGCGACGGTGTTCATGGCGAGCAGGTCCACCTTGCCGGTCTTGAACTCGGTGACCCTGGCGCCCGCGTCGTTGTAGACGGTGAAGACGTTCTGCGAGGAATCTTCGGTCCGCATGATGACGGGATCGGCGTTCAGGAGGGTGCTCATCAGTCTCAGCTCACCTATGCGTGCCTGCTTGGTGGCTTTGCCGGATTGCGGGTTGAGGAGCAGGAGCCGGTTGCCGCCGGCGAAGCAGTCGAGCAGCATCGCCACGCGTCCGGGGGCGGCGTTGGCGTCCTTGAGGTGGCAGCCGTTCGGCATGGTCGCCGTCCACTGCTTGCCCCCGTCTGAGAGGCGGTAGCCGGTCAGGACGTCGTTCAGGTCGACGATGGCCATGCCGTCCGCGTCGAGGATCCTGGGGACGGCGAGCGAGTTGGAGAGCCGGGCCTTCTCAGCCGAGATCTTGATCTTCCAGGTGAGCTTGCCGGTGGCCGCGTCCACTCCCGCCAAGTGGTCGCACAGAGTGGAGCTGCCGTACGCGATGGCGCCCTTGCCCTGGGCGAGGTGCTGGGTGGCTCCGCAGAGCTGGGCTCCGGGCGCCGGGGTGCCCCAGGCACGTTTGCCGGAGTTGAGGGCGTAGGCGAGGATGCCGTCCTTCTGCGCGCGGATGATCGTCTTGTCCGTCAGCCAGCTGGCGAAGGCCAGGCCGCTGGTGAAGTCGGTGCTGTCGGCGTTGGTGAGCGGGACCGCCCACTCGGTCACCGCGGCGCTTTCACCGCTGCCGTTCCCGTTGCCGCCTCCTGCTGTGGGGGAGCCGCCCCCGGTCGCCACGAACCAGGCGGTTCCGGTGCCTACGGCGAGCAGCCCCATCACGCCGGCGGTCGCCAGCAACGCCGTCTTCCACTTGCCCCCGCCGCCGCCCTGCTGAGGGGGGATCGGAGGGTATGGGAGACGCGGTCCCTGAGGTGGCGCGCCCTGAGGAGCCCACGGTTGTTGCGGAGTAGGCGGGGGGCCGTACTGCTGGGGTGGTGCCAAGGGCGGCGCTGGATACGGCGTGGCCGGGGGTGGCGGGGGATACGGCGCGGGATTGCCCCTGGGCGGGTTCCAGGCGGGAGGCGGGGCGGGGCGGTTGTTGCCGGGGCCGCCGGGATACTGGTCGGTCATTCCTCGTCCACGTTCAGGCGAGCTGCCGGCGGACGTACGACGCCCACTGCCGCTCGAAATTCGTCTTGCTCACACCCAGCACCTTGAACAGTGCCGTCTCGCTGTCGTCGCCCGGCGCCCGGTAGGCGGCGATCATTCCTTCCGTCAGCTCTCGCTCGCCGTATCGCTCGGCTATGTACCGCATGGCGAGATGCCCCATCAGATAGTTGGCGCTGGTCATGCCCTTGTAGTCCCAGGTCATGTTGGACGGCAGCGCGCCGGTGAACGACGTGGCGAGCTGTCCCGCCAGGTAGGCGCGGCCTGTCTGGTAGCGGATGTTGCGATTGATGGGGTTGTCGCGGTTGGCCACGTACTCGGCGAAGCCCTCCACGATCCACTTCGCCTTGCCGAAGAGGGAGAACTGTGCGCTGTCCACGCTCGCGAGCAGCGAGTGGGCCAGCTCGTGCGTGCTGATCTCCAACATCTCGGCCGAGCTGTCGAAGAAGGGCGAGCTGGTGTCCATGACGACGCGGGTGCCGCCGATTCTCATGTCGTCGCCCGAGGTGACCCAGCTCGGCATCGGGATGGACACGCCTGCCTCGTCCGCCTTCTGCTTGCGGAACAGGTTGCCCAGCTGGGTCTGGCCCTTGACCAGGGCCACCGCGAAGCCCGAGGGGACCGGCGCGGACGGGTCGCCGTTGCGTTTCCAGAAGTCCAGGTTCCGCTGGGCGGCCTTGGCCACCATGGGGGCGATGCGCTTGGCGAGCGCGGAGTCCTCGGTACGCGCCATGATCATGCCCGCGCCTGCCCGGGTGATCGAGATGTCGGGCCAGATGTCCCAAGGGCCCGGGTAGTAGACGGTTTTGGAGCCTTCGCCGCCGAGTATCGTCGGCGGCGCGCCTTCTACCTTGGTGACGGCAAGAGGCGCGTTCGCGGAGGTCTTCTCCATCGTCCAGCGGTACCACTCGGAGACCGGTCGCAGGTCGATTCCGGAGAGCCGGTGGACGAACGCGACGTCCTGGGTGAACTTCACGGCCCGCCCGAAGGTGTCCTCGGCTCGGCCCTCGCGCCGGAGCACCCGGTAGGCGGCCTCGGCCAGAGGGACCTTCCGGAGGTTCGCGAACAGCTTGCGCTGGTCGCGGACCAGCGCCGCGTTCTGCTTGTCGAAGATGGAGGTGTAAGCGTTCACGTCTCCGGACGTCAGGGCCTTGCTGTGCTGCTCGACGAGCTTGGTGATCTCCTCGTCGGTGACGACGACGGCGGCCGGATCGGCCTGACCCGACGCCTCCGTCTTCTCGGGCGCAGGCGAGACGTTGCGTCCCCGTATGACGAGGCCGACGGCGGCACCTACGGCGATCACCAGGACGAGGGACATCGCTCCCAGAGCCAGCCAGAGCCCGGTCCTACGTCTCCGCGGCGGTGGAGGGGGCGGAGGAAAGGGAGGTGCTCCCTGCCAAGGAGCGCTGTAGTGCTGATAGCCCGGCCCTGACGTCACTTTCGCCCCGATCGTGCAGGGAAACCACGAAAGAGTAAAATCGTACCAGTGGCACCTGGGCCATCTTCAGGGGATGTTCAGGAGGGGCTCGATCCGGTACGGGATCTGGGTGGACAGGGAGATGGTCGTGTCCGTGCGCCGCACCGCCGGCGACGCCAGGATGTGGGCGATGATCTCCTGGAGGTGGTCGGTCGTGCGCGCCACCACCCGGCACAGCAGGTCGTGCTGGCCGCTCGTACCGTGAACCTCCAGGATCTGCGGCACGGCCCGCAGCGCCTCCACGGCCTCCGTCAGCCGGCCCTGGGCGATCTGCAGCGACACGAACGCCAGGATGGGGTACCCGGCCCGGGCCGGTGACACGGTCGGGCCGAAGTCCTCGATCACGCCTCTCGCCGTCAGCTTCTCCACCCGGGCCTGTACGGTTCCGCGCGCCACGCCCAGCAGCCGGGCCAGCTCCGTCAGCCCGATGCGGGGATGGGCGCGCATGGTCACCAGCAACCTCGCGTCTAGATCGTCCATGTCCTGCCCTCCCAAGCTGTGCGATTCGCCCAGAAATTATGTGATTTAGAGTGCGGAAGCTAGCGTATCGCTTAGCTGAACTGGGCGCTCTTGCCAGGAAAACCGGGACTTGCTGTTATTTGGGCATGTTCGAGGAAGCGCAGTACTTCGCCCCCGTCGCGGCTCAGGAGGATGGCTCGGTGGTGGTCGAGCTGTCGGCGTCCCATCCGGGGTTCGCGGATCCGGTGTATCGGGCGCGGCGGAACACGATCGCGGGGCTGGCCGTCGACTATCGTCCAGGCACGCCCATCCCGGCCGCCGAGTACACCGAGCAGGAGCACGCGGTCTGGGTCCTGGTCACCAGGGAGCTGGCGATCAAGCACGCCAAGTACGCCACCGCCGAATACCTTGACGGGGCGGACCGGCTGAGGCTGCCAGGAGAGAGGATCCCTCAGCTTGAGGAGGTCTCGCGGCTGCTGGAGCCGCTGACCGGGTTCCGCTATCTGCCTGCCGCGGGGCTGGTGCCACTGCGGGACTTCTACGGCGTGCTGGCCGACGGGTACTTCCACTCGACGCAGTACATCCGGCACCACTCCGTGCCCTTCTACACGCCGGAGCCCGATGTCATCCACGAGGTGATCGGGCATGCCAACGCGCTGGCCAGTTCCCGGTACGCCGCCCTCTACCGCCTGGCGGGCCAGGCCGCGCGCCGGGTCCAGTCCGACGAGGCGCTGGAGTTCGTCTCGAAGGTGTTCTGGTTCACGCTGGAGTTCGGGGTCATGCAGGAGAGCGGCGAGCTCAAGGCGTACGGGGCGGGCATACTGTCGTCGTACGGGGAGATCGAGGAGTTCCGCGGCATGGACATCCGGCCGCTGGACCTGTCCGCGATGGGCACGACGCACTACGACATCACGAAATATCAGGACGTGCTGTTCCGGGCCGAGTCCCTCCAGCACCTGGAAGACGTCGTAGGGGACTTCTGGGACACGTGTGACGACGACTCGATCGCGAAACTCATCGCCGCCGCCGTCTAGCGGCCTGTCACGATTTTTCGTGATAATGCGTCAATGATCGCGAGTCGCGGACAGGCGATACCACGAGCGGTCATCGCGCTCGCCCTGCTCGCCGCCCTCGTCCCGGCACCGGCCCGGCAATTATTACCAGCGCACGCACCCGCCCCCCTCGCGCAGGAGGCCCCGGTGCTCCTGGGGATCCGCAAGGAGGCCACGGGGGCGCGGCTGGAGCGGGTCTCGGCCGAGGAGACCCTGGCGCCGGTCCCGGCCAAGCGGATCGGCAAGCGGCTCGACGGTTACCTCGCGGGCCGGTCTGGGAAGGTCACCGCCATGGTCAAGGACCTGGCGACCGGGCGGCTCTACCGCTATCACCCCGGCGAGCGGCTGATCACTGCCAGCACCGCCAAGGCGCAGATCCTCATGGGCCTTCTGCTGAAGACCCCGTGGAAGAAGCTGTCACCGGCGGTCCGGCACGATGCCGAGCTCATGATCCGCTACAGCGACAACCACGCCGCCGACCGCCTCTGGCTGCGCATCGGCGGCGCACCAGGCTTCACCAAGGCAGGCAGGAAGTTCGGGCTCAAACACACCCAGGGGGTCCCAGGCAACTGCGTGGACCTCTATTGCTGGGGAATCACCAGAACGTCCGTGGACGACCAGATCCGCCTCATGCAGGCCCTGGTGTCCCCCAAGAGCCCGCTCAAGGCCAAGGACCGCGGCCAGGTGCTCAACCTCATGGGCCGGGTCGTCGACGGCCAGAACTGGGGGATCAGCGCCGCCGCGTGCGAGGGCGACCGCGTGGCGCTGAAGAACGGCTGGCTCAAGCACGTCTCGAACAAGCTCTGGGCCACGATCAGCGTGGGCCTGCTCAGGGGCGACGGCCGCGACTACGCCATTGCCGTACTCACCGAGGGAAGCCCCGAGGTGGGGTACGGCATAGCGACCGTCGAAGGCGTAGCGAAGAGGATCATGCGGGATTTCCGGAAGTGCCCGGCGTGACCAGGCGGTAGCCGACGCCCCGCACGGTCTGGATGAGCTGGTCGTCCTCGTCGCCCAGCCGATGGCGCAGGCGTTTGACGTGCACCGCGATCGTGTTGGTCGAGGTGGTCGCCGCGGCGTGCCACACGTGACGCATGATCTGCTCGCGGGTGACCGTGCGGTCGGCGTTGCGCATCAGGTAATGCAGCAGCTCGAACTCCCGCAGCGGCAGGTGGACGGCCCGCCCGCCCACGCGTACCTGGTAGGCCTGCACGTCCAGCTCGACCCCGCCCACGGCCAGCACCTGGCGTGACCCGGGCGAGGCCGCCTGGATGAACGGCAGCAGCTCCGTCACCCGGTAGGGCCTGGCCACGCAGGCGGCCGCGCCGGCCGCGAGCGCGCGTACCGCCTGCTCGGCGTGGCCCTCGCCGACGCCGAGCAGCACGGGCACGGCGCGCGCGAGGCGTACCGCGCGGACGAACTCCACCGCGTCGATGACCGGGAGCGTGGCCGAGACGAGCACCACGTCAGGCTGCAGGGCCCCCGCCTGGAGGAGGCCCTGAGCTCCGTCGGGCGCGCCCGTGACGGCTACACCCTCGCGTTCGAGCGCCGTGGCGAGGTCCTCCACGACAGTTTCGTCTGGATCAGCGATGAGCAGTACGGGCTTGGTCCGCGCGTCCCCGTTCACTGTGGATGCCGCCTGCTGTTGGATCATCAGCCGAAGCGCCCGGTGATGTAGTCCTCCGTGGCCTTCTGAGTTGGATTGGTGAACATACGGGACGTCTCGTCCATCTCGACGACCTTGCCGGGCTTGCCCTGCTCGGCGAGGTTGAAGAACGCGGTCCTGTCGCTGACCCTGGCGGCCTGCTGCATGTTGTGGGTGACGATGACGATCGTGTACTCGTCCTTGAGCTTGGCCATGAGGTCCTCGATGGCCAGCGTGGAGATCGGGTCGAGTGCAGAGCAAGGCTCGTCCATCAGCAGGACCTGCGGCCGGACCGCGATGGCCCGGGCGATGCAGAGCCGCTGCTGCTGGCCGCCAGACAGGCCCGCACCCGGCTTGTTGAGACGGTCCTTGACCTCGTTCCAGAGGTTGGCGCCCTTGAGCGATTCCTCCACCACGCCGTCGAGCTCCGACTTGCTGACGCGGCCGTTGAGCTTGAGCCCGGCGGCCACGTTCTCGTAGATCGACATCGTGGGGAAGGGGTTGGGGCGCTGGAAGACCATGCCGATCATCCGGCGTACCGAGACGGGCGCGACGGTGGCGGCGTACAGGTCCTCGCCGTCGAGCAGGACCTTGCCCTCGACGCGGGCGCCGGGAATCACCTCGTGCATGCGGTTGAGCGTGCGAAGGAACGTCGACTTGCCGCATCCGGACGGGCCGATGAACGCGGTGATCGAACGGGGCTCGATGGTCATCGACACGTCCTCGATCGCCTTGTGCGACCCGTAGTACGCGTCGAGACCCGAGACCTGGATCTGCTTGGACATTGCGGCGGTTACCCCCTATCGGCCCCTGGCGGGCGCACGCCACCAGGCGATCAGGCGCGCCACCAGGTTGAGCAGCATGACGATCAGGATGAGCGTGAGGGCGCCGGTCCACGCCCGGTCGATGGCGGTGTCGTTGGGGCGGCCCGCCTGGTCGAAGACGAAGAGCGGCAGGCCCATCTGCGGTCCGGTGAACGGATCGTTGTTGATGGAGTTGGTGAAGAACACCGTCATCAGCAGCGGCGCGGTCTCGCCGGCGACCCTCGCCACGGCCAGCATGACGCCGGTGACGATGCCGGTGAACGCCGTCGGCAGGACGACCTTCAAGATCGTGCGCCACTTGGCCACGCCCAGCGCGTACGAGGCCTCTCGTAGGTCGTTGGGCACCAGCCGGAGCATCTCCTCGGACGATCTGACCACCGTCGGCATCATCAGGATCGACAGCGCGAGCGCGCCGGCCCAGCCGGAGAACTTGAAGTCGAGGACGAGGATCCAGAACGCGAAGACGAACAGGCCGGCGACGACCGAGGGGACGCCGGTCATGACGTCCACGAAGAAGCTGATCGACCGGCTGAGCCTGCCACCGTTGCCGTACTCGACCAGGTAGATCGCGGTGAACAGGCCGATCGGGACCGAGATGAGCGAGGCGAGCAGGACCTGCTCCAGCGTCCCGATGATCGCGTGGTACGCACCTCCGCCGGCGTCGCGGGCGCCGATGCCGCGCATCGAGTGGGTGAGGAACTCGAGGTCGAAGCGGGCCAGGCCGTTGGATATGACCAGCCAGAGCACCGAGACGAGGGGCACCACGGCCAGCGCGAACGCCAGATAGACCAGCCCCTGGACGAACTTGTCCTTGACCCGGCGGCTGGTCGAGATGTGCTGGATTCCCGTCATGCGCCGGCCCTCGCGTACTCCTTGCGGCGGTTGATGATCAGGCGTGCACCCATGTTGACCAGCAGCGTGATGACGAACAGCACCAGGCCGGAGGCGATCAGGGCGCCGCGGCCGATCTGGGTGGCCTCACCGAAGCCGTTGGCGATGTTCGCGGCGATGCTGTTGGCGTGGGGTGTGAGGATCTGGAAGGTGATGTCGAAGGTCGCGGGGAAGATCAGCGCGACCGCGATGGTCTCGCCCATGGCCCGGCCGAGGCCGAGCATGGCGGCGCTGATCACGCCCGGGCGGCCGAACGGCAGCACGGCCATCCTGATCATTTCCCAGCGGGTGGCGCCGAGCGCGAGCGCCGCCTCCTCGTTCATCTTCGGCGCCTGGAGGAACACCTCGCGCGAGATGGCGGCGATGATCGGCAGGATCATGATCGCCAGCACGATGGAGCCCGCGAGCATGGTCTTACCGCCGATGGCGCCCTCGCCGGCGAACAGCGGGAACCAGCCGAGGTTCTCGTTCAGCCACTTCGACGGCTCCCGCAGCAGCGGCACCAGGAACGCCAGGCCCCACAGGCCGTAGACCACGCTGGGCACGGCGGCGAGCAGGTCGATCAGGTAGCCGAGCGGCGAGGCCAGGCGGCGGGGCGCGTAATGCGAGATGAACAACGCCACCCCGACCGCGATCGGGGTGGCGATGACCAGCGCGAGCGCCGAGCTGAGCACGGTGCCGAAGGCCAGGGCCCCGATGCCGAACACCTTCTGGCCATTGGGATCCCAGGTCAGCTCGGAAAAGAAGGAGCCCTTGTTCGCCTGCAGGGCGGGGATCGCCTCGCTGATGAGGAACACGGCGATCGCCGCCATGATCGCCAGCAGAATGACGCCCGCCGCGGTGGAGATGAATCGGAAGGGGCCTTCACCATCGCTGCGCCGCGAGGCGGACCGGCGCGTGGCCGGCCCGCCGTCACGGGTTTTCAGATTTGTGGACATCGGCAATTAGGAGATCGCCTCGACAGCGGAACGGACCTTGGTGAGCAGGGTCCCCGCCAGCGGCGCGTAGCCCAGCTCCTTCAGTGCCGCCTGGCCCTCGTCGCTGGCGGTGTAGGTGAGGAACGACTTGACCACCTTCGACTCCTCGGCCGCCAGGCCCTTCTCGCAGGTGATCTCGTACGTCACCAGCACGATCGGGTACGCGCCAGGGGTCTTCGTGGCGTAGTCGATCGACAGGGCGAGGTCGTTGCCGGAGCCCTTGATCTGGGCGGTCTCGACGGTCTTGGCCGCGCTCTCGGGGGTCAGCTCGACGTACTCGTTGGCGCCGTTGGCGACCTTGGCCTTCTGCAGCGACGAGTTCTCGGCGTACGAGAGCTCGACGTAGCTGATCGCGCCCTCGGTGTCCTTCACGGAGGAGGAGATGCCGTCGGAGCCCTTGGAGCCCTGGCCCTTGGCGTCCGCGGGCCACGCCTTGGCGGGCTCATACGGCCAGCCGGCGGTGGCCTTGAGGAACTTGGTGAAGTTGTCGCTGGTGCCCGACTCGTCCGAGCGGTGGAAGGCCTGGATCGGGGTGGACGGCAGCTTCGCGTCGGGGTTCTCGGCCTTGATGGCGGCGTCATCCCACTTGGTGATCTTGCTGTCGAAGATGCTGCCGAGCGTCTTGGGGGACAGCTGGAGGCCGTCGACGCCGGGCAGGTTGTAGACCACCGCGATGGGGCCGGTCACCATCGGGATGTTGATGGCCTTGCCGGTCTTGCAGCGGGCGTCGGCCTGCGGGGCCTCCTCCGGCTTCAGCGCCGAGTCGGAGCCGGCGAAGGCGATCGTGCCCTGGATGAACGACTGCACGCCCGCGCCGGAGCCGCTGGGCTGGTAGTTGATGGTCACACCCGAGTTCGTGGCCGTGAAGTTCTTCGTCCACTCGGTGATCGCGTTGGCCTGGGCCGAGGAGCCCGCAGCGTTGATCGTACCGCTCAGACCATTGTCATTGCCCGCGGCGGGCGCGCTGGCGCTGGCGGATGTGTCGCCGCCAGAGGCGTTGTTGTCTGTGCCGCACGCAGCGAGGGAGAGCGCGCCGACGACGGCGACAGCGGCGAGCCGGCCTGCATACTTCACGGTTGGGTTTCCTCCCACTTGGTCCTTAGTCGCCTTGAAGCTATGAGGCCAAGGTGACTTCGACCCCCTGACAAGGGTGAACGTTCGGTGAACGCGCCCGGTCGCCCCCATGATGGGAGTTATGACCTATCGCGTATGCCTGGTGTGCATGGGAAACATCTGCCGATCCCCCATGGCGGAGGTGGTCCTCCGCCAGACGCTCGCCGACCGCGGGCTGGGGGACCGCGTCACCGTTGAGAGCGCCGGAACCGGCGGCTGGCACACCGGGGACCCCATGGACGAGCGGGCGCTGGCCATCCTCGAGCAGCACGGTTACGACGGCTCGGCGCACCGGGCGAGGCAGTTCACCCGGGACTGGTTCGACCGCTACGACCTGGTGCTGGCCATGGACCGGGACAACCTCGCCAATCTACGGCGGATCGCGCCCGCGGGGGTGGAGGCACAGCTGTTCCGCTCGTTCGACCCCGCCGCCGCAGAAGGGGCCGAGGTGCCCGATCCGTACTACGGGGGCCGCGAGGGGTTCGAGGAGGTGCTCGCGCTGGTCGAGTCCGCCTCCGAGGGCGTGGCCAAGCACATCGCCGATGAGATCGACTGAGAGCCTCGGCTCGTCCCACGGCTGGCGGCGGCTGCGGGGCGTGCTGGACGACGGGCGCGAGGTGTTCGCGAAGACCGGGGCCGCCTCCGAGATGTTCGCTTCAGAGGCCGCGGGGCTGCGCTGGCTGGGCGAGGCGATCGCGGTGCCCGAGGTGGTCGAGGTGGGTCCCGATCGGCTCGTGTTGTCGTGGGTACGTGAGGAGGCGCCCAGCGCGGCGGCGGCCGAGCGGTTCGGGCGTTCGCTGGCCCAGCTGCATCGGGCGGGGGCTTCGGACTTCGGCGCGCCGTGGCCGGGGTTCATCGCCGAGCTGCCGATGGACAATTCGCCCGCCCCCGACTGGCCCTCCTTCTACGCTTCCCAGCGGGTGCTGCCCTTCGCGCGGCAGGCCCGGTTGCCCTCTTCCGACGTGGCGCTCATCGAGCGGGCCGCGGAGCGGCTCGCCGCGGTGGCGGGGCCTCCCGAGCCGCCCGCGCGGATCCACGGAGATCTGTGGAGCGGGAACGTGCTGTGGTCCGGCGGGTCGGCGGTGCTGATCGATCCCGCGGCCCATGGCGGGCATCGGGAGACGGATCTGGCCATGCTCGCGCTCTTCGGGCTGCCGTACCTCGATCGGGTGCTGGGGGCGTACGACGAGGAGTTTCCGCTGGCGGAGGGGTGGCGGGAGCGGGTGCCGCTGCACCAGCTGCATCCGCTGCTCGTCCACGTGGTGCTGTTCGGCGGGTCCTACTGTGACGGGTTGATGAACGCGGTACGGCGGGTGCTGGCGCTCTGACTTCGTGGCTTGATGAACGTTGAGTGAATTGTCAGCGCATGACGGTGCCGTTGAGGCGGTCGATCACCTCGTCGTGCAGCACCCCGTTGGTGCAGACCAGGCTGCCGCCTTCCAGCCCCCGCACGCCGGCGACGTCGGTCCAGCGGCCGCCGGCCTCCTCGACGATCACCGTGAGCGCCGCCATGTCCCACGGCGACAGCTCGGGCTCGGCCGACAGGTCCACCGATCCCTCGGCGACCATCATGTGCGACCAGAAGTCGCCGTACGCCCTGGTGCGCCAGCAGGCGCGGCCGAGGTCGAGGAAATTGTCGAGCCTGCCCATCTTCTCCCACCCGCCGAAGCTGGAGTAGGAGAACGAGGCGTCCTCCAGGCTGGAAACGGAGGAGACCCGCATCCTGGACGCCTTGGTCAGACTCTTGCCGGTCCACGCGCCACCCTCGGTCGCCGCCCACCATCTCCGGCCGAGCGCCGGGGCGGACACCAGGCCGACGACGACCCTGCCGTACTCCATGAGCGCGATCAGGGTCGCCCACACCGGGACGCCGCGGACGTAGTTCTTGGTGCCGTCGATCGGGTCGATGATCCAGGAACGGGCGCCCCAGCCGGTCTTCCCGAATTCCTCGCCCACCACCGCGTCGCGCGGCCTCGCGCGGCGCAGTGTGCCCCGGATGGCCTCCTCCACGGCACGGTCGGCGTCGCTGACCGGCGTCAGATCGGGCTTGGTGTCGACCTTGAGATCGACCGCCTTGAATCGCCGCATGGTCAGGTCATCGGCGGCGTCCGCCATGACATGCGCGAGGCGAAGATCATCGGAATAACCCTGCACAGTCGCCAACGCTACCGGAATTGTCCCCACTGCTCCGGCTTCAGGGCGGGGGTAAAGCGGACTTTTCCGTGGGACTGGGCAAGAACTGCTGTTTCGCCGTCAAGGTAAAAGGGCGTCCAGACAGCTCAGATCGGTCTATTCCCCTGCTTGACGCGCCCGGTCACGACAGAAGAATCAGGCTCACCCTTTGGCCGCGAAAATGTGATTCTCGCCGGAGAGCGCCACTTCGGGACATTCGGCGGGGCTGGTCAGGGGGTTTCGTCGAGGGTGCCTTCGCGGCTGGAGAGCAGGCGGCGGAGGGACTCGAGGCGGGTGGGGTCGGCGTTGCCCGCGGCGACCCAGGCGTCCAGGGCGCAGTCGGGGCCCAGGTGGGTGCAGCCCTTGGGGCAGTCGACCGTGCCTTCCACGAGATCGGGGAACGCCGCCAGGACCGTTTCCATGTGTACGTGGGCCAGGCCGAAGCTCCGGACGCCCGGTGTGTCGATGATCCAGCCGCCCTCCGGCAGCTCCAGGGCGACGGCCGAGGTGGAGGTGTGGCGGCCACGGCCCGTCACGGCGTTGACCTGGGCGACGGCGCGATTGGCGTCCGGCACCAGGGCGTTGACGAGAGTGGACTTGCCGACGCCCGAGTGACCGACCAGGACGCTGAGGCGGCCCGCCAGATGGTCGCGGAGCTCCTCCAGGGAGCCGCCCTTGTGCACGACGACGTGCGGAACGCCCAGGTGGTCGTAGAGGGCCACCAGCTCGTCGGGCGGGGCGAGGTCGGACTTGGTGAGGCAGAGCAGGGTGTCGATCTCGGCGTCGAAGGCCGCCACCAGGATGCGGTCGATCATGCGGGGCCGGGGCGGCGGGTCGGCCAGGGCGGTGACGATGACGAGCTGGTCGGCGTTGGCCACGACCGGGCGCTCGATGCCGTCGGTGTCTTCCGTGTCGTCGGCCGAGCGGCGCAGCATCGACGTGCGGGGCTCCACGCGTACGACCCTGGCCAGGGTGTCGGGGCGGCCTGAGACGTCGCCGACCAGGGCGACCCGGTCGCCGACGACGATGCCCTTGCGGCCCAGCTCGCGGGCCTTCATGGCCACCACGAGCCGCCTCTGCGGCTGCTTGCGCTTCTGCGCGGACCCTTTCGGGCGCTCGGGCTCGACCAGCGTCGTGTAGCGGCCCCGGTCAACGGCCACCACGAAGCCTTCGATGGCGTCCTCGTGCGCAGGACGGATCCGGGTCCGCGGCCTCGAGCCCTTGCCCGGCCTGACCCGTACGTCGTCCTCGTCGTACTCCCGCTTCCTCAGCGGTCCACTCCCATGTGTTGTCTCACTTTCCCTTGTCGCGGGCATGCGGGGATGACGTCGTGCCGGTGGCCATGCGGGCGGCCGACCCTCATCTGGCGCCCTTTTCCGACGTGCCCGGCGTTTCCATCGCGAAACCCGTGGCAGGGGGCGGTGGCGGGCCCGGTGTCATCGGGCTTCCAGCATGCCGGCCCACATCTGGACGAACTCGGGGAGGGTCTTGGCCGTCGTCGCGATGTTCTCCACCTCCACGCCGGGCGCCCTGAGGCCGATCACGGCTCCGGCCGTGGCCATGCGGTGGTCGTCGTAGCTGTGGAAGGTGCCGCCGTGCAGCGGGCGGGGGCGGATGATCAGGCCGTCATCGGTCTCCTCCGCGTCGCCGCCCAGGCGGTTGATCTCGGTGGCCAGCGCGGCCAGGCGGTCGGTCTCGTGGCCGCGCAGGTGGGCCACGCCCCGGATGCGGCTCGGCGTGGTCGCGAGCGCGGCGAGGGCCGCGATCGTCGGGGTCAGCTCACCCACCTCGTGGAGGTCGGTGTCGATGCCGGTGATCTCACCCGTCGGCCGCCCCGTGACCACCAGGTCGGCTCCGTCCGGAGAGCGGGTGACCGCGGCGCCCATCGCGGTGAGCAGATCGCGCAGGGCGTCGCCTGGCTGCGTGGTGCGGGCCGGCCAGGCGGGGATGGTGACCGTGCCGCCCGTGACCAGGGCGGCGGCCAGGAACGGGGCCGCGTTGGACAGATCGGGCTCCACCGTCATGTCCCTGGCCGCGATGGGGCCCGGCTCGACGCGCCACACGTCGCGCTCGCTGTCGTCCACCGTGACGCCCACCGCCCTGAGCATCTCCACGGTCATCTCGATGTGCGGCTGCGAGGGCACAGGCGGGCCGACGTGGCGGATCGTGATGCCCTTCTCGAACCGCGCCGCCGTCAGCAGCAGCCCGGACACGAACTGCGACGACCCCGAGGCGTCCAGCGTGACCTCGCCGCCCGCCAGCGGCCCGCTGATCGTGAACGGGAGCGCGTCGTTGTCGACCCTCGCGCCCAGCGAGCGCAGGGCGTCGAGAATGGGGCCCATCGGGCGCTTGCGGGCGTGCGGGTCGCCGTCGAAGGAGACCGGGCCGTCGGCCAGGGCGGCCATCGGCGGGACGAAACGCATGACCGTGCCCGCCAGCCCGGCGTCGATGCTCGCGCCGGCCCGGGCCGGGCCCGGCGTCACCTGCCAGTCGACCCCGGCGGCGCTCTCGCCGGCGGCCACCAGGGTGGCGCCCAGGGCACGCAGGGCCGAGACCATCAGGTCCGCGTCACGGCTGCGCAGCGCCCTGCGCACGACGCCGGGGCCGTCGGCGAGCGCGGCCAGGACGAGCGCGCGGTTGGTCACCGACTTGGAGCCGGGCAGCGAGACGGTGGCGGTCACCGGAGCGGTCGCCGTGGGTGCGGGCCAGTGCGGAGCGGACATGGTCAAAGACTACTGGGAGTGGCAGGGCGGGTTCACAGCCTGTGGACGGCGGCCGACCCCCTCGTCCAGGCTGTGGACGAGGGGGCCGGCGGCCCTCGCGTCAAACATGCGAGCGAAAGCCGTACGTGGCAGTGTGGGGTTATGTGCGGTAGATACGCCTCGGCGCGCAAGAAGCACGAGCTGCTCGAGGAGTTCCAGGTCGAGCAGGACGGCGACCCCGACAAGGAACTCGGCGCCGACTACAACGTCGCGCCGACCAAGAACGTCTACGCCGTGCTCAGCCGCGTCCCCAAGGAGGCCGAGCGGGCGGTACGGCAGCTCAGGATCGTGAAGTGGGGCCTGGTGCCCGTCTGGGCGAAGGACCCGTCGATCGGGTCCCGGATGATCAACGCCAGGATCGAGACCGTGGCCCAGAAGCCGTCGTTCCGCCAGGCGTTCGCCAAGCGCAGGTGCCTGCTCCCGGCCGACGGCTATTTCGAGTGGATGCCCGTCGAAGGCGAAAAGAAGAAGAAGCAGCCGTACTTCATTCATCCGGAGGACGGCGGGGTGCTGGCCATGGCGGGTCTGTACGAGTTCTGGAAGGACCCGTCGCGCGCCGACGACGACCCGCTCAAGTGGCTGGTGACCTGCACCGTCATCACCACGGACGCGGAGGACGACCTCGGCCGCATCCACGACAGGATGCCCATGATGATCGAGCGGGAGCGCTGGGAGGAGTGGCTCGACCCCAAGCTCAACGACGTCGAGCAGGCCACCCGGCTACTGGTGCCCGCCGAGCAGGGACGGCTCACGGCGTACCCCGTCTCCACTGACGTCAACAACGTCAGAAACAACGGCCCGGACCTCATCAAACCGCTACCGGAGGAGGAGGAAACCGCCCTTTTCTAAAGGTGTAAGAAGCGTGGTAAGTGGGCATTCGGTGAGGAAAGCGATGCATCCGTTCACTCGGTGTCACCGCCAAAAATGCCCCCTAATTGCGCCGGGCGGGACAACCGGGGAGTCCTAGCCGCGGGTTGCCGTGATTCACCCGGAGGTGCGGATTCGTGGACGTCACGACCGCTCGTGAGCGGCTGGAAGACATGCTCGCGGAACTGGACCGATCGATCGGGGTCCTCCAGGGCGACCCCGTCGCCGTGCGCGAGCACTCGGCGGCCGACGCAGGCTCAGACCTGACCGACACCGATCGTGCTCAGGCCATGCTGACCGTCGCCACCGCGCAGCGTCGCGCCGTGATCGAGGCGATCAAGCGCCTGGACGAGGGTGTGTACGGCCGGTGCGTCGACTGTGCCGAGCCGGTGCCGGAAGGACGGCTCGATGCCCGGCCGGAGGCCGCGCGTTGCGTGCAGTGTCAAGGCAAGCGGGAGCGCCGTCGCTGAGCACGGGGGCCGCCGGACACGAAGAACGGCGGCCGGGGCTCAGCCTCCACAGGCGCCGCTCAGGCTCTTCACGGATCGGGGCCTCAGGCGTTCAGGCTCTTCACGGATCGGGGCCTCAGGTGCTCAGGCCGGGGCCTGATCGGGTCTTGCGGCAGCTGGCCACCAGATGGATGCCGACCGTGTCGTCGTCGTCCGGATGGGCCTCCAGCTCCGTGCGCACCAGATAGTTCAGTGCCCGTGCGTCCGACCCGAGCACATGGTCCACCGTGGACGGCGACAGCACCGTGCGCGGCCGCATCCACTCGACCTCGAGCCCGGCGCCCATCAGCAGCTCGCGCAACTGCCCGCTGCTGAAGCAGCGCGTGATGCTGCCGTCCGGCCACGGCACCAGCATGACCTCGCCGGTCTGCCTCAGGTGCTGCCACTGCTCCTGCTCGGCCAGGATCGCCATGCCCAGCACCAGCGAGTCGACGCACACCAGCGCCCGCCCGCCCGGCCGCAGCACCCGGGCCACGTCGTTCATCGCCGACTCGGCCATCAGCTCGATCGACAGCACGCGTTCCTCGGCGAGCACCGCGTCCACGCTCGCGTCGGGCAGGAACGCCAGATCGTCGGCGCGTACGTGACGAACCCGGTCGACATCCCGCAGCCGGGACTGCCCATCGACGACGGCACGGCGGAAGTCGAGCACCTCGATCACCTTGTGCCCTGCCCTGGCCGCCTGGCCGGACCATCGCCCCCGGCCGCCGGAGAGATCGAGGATGACGGAGGGTTCGCCAGGGAGCCATCGGTTGAGTTGTTCGGCGGCGACGGCGCGGTAGAAGGTCCAGTACGGCCCGAGCGTCCCTGAGCCGTTCAGTTCCTCGGCCGGAATGGGCAGCACACGCGACTCCTGGGTTCCGGGTAAAGGGCTACCAGCCGGTACGTATGGACGTTCCCCGCACCGGGTCCTTCGTACCTTCTATCTTGCGGGAACAGACAAGGGCGCGGGTGTGTTGCGACGAGCATGCTCGCTGTTGTTGATGGTCGCGACCGCTTCGGCAGTCGTTGGCTCGGTCCTCGCTCACTCCCGCCGAGCTCCTTCGCTCGCATGCTCGAACCCCTCCCCGCTGGCCAGCAAGTCATCGGCCAGCGGGTATCCTCCCCTGAGTACGGTGTTCCGCAACAGCCGGCCACCGGTGATCTTAGGGGGGTGGGTCCGGTGCCCGCGACAGGCGCGGAGACGCTGGAGCAGCGAAGCGAGCGATTCGAGCGCGACGTCATGCCGTATCTCGAGCAGCTCTACTCCGCCGCGCTCCGGATGACCCGGAATCCCGCGGACGCGGAGGACCTGCTGCAGGAGACCTTCGCCAAGGCGTTCGCGTCGTTCCACCAGTTCCAGGAGGGCACCAACCTCAAGGCGTGGCTCTACCGGATCCTGACGAACACGTTCATCAACAGCTACCGCAAGAAGCAGCGTGAGCCGAAGCAGTCCGGCACGGAGGAGATCGAGGACTGGCAGCTCGCGCGGGCCGAGTCCCACACCTCGAGCGGCCTGAAGTCGGCGGAGGTAGAGGCGCTCGAGCACCTGCCTGACGGCGACATCAAGCAGGCGCTCGCGGCCCTGCCGGAGGAGTTCAGGATCGCGGTCTATCTGGCCGACGTCGAAGGCTTCCCCTACAAGGAGATCGCCGACATCATGGGCACTCCGATCGGCACTGTGATGTCGAGGCTGCACAGGGGACGCAGGCAGCTCCGGGGCCTCCTTGAGGACTATGCCCGCGGGCGTGGCCTGGTTCCGGCGGAGGGATCGAAATGAGCTGTGGCAACCCGCATGACACCGACTGTCGCGAAGTGCTCGACAAGGTCTACGCCTATCTCGACGGTGAGCTGACCGAGAGCGACGTCGTCGACATCCGCGTGCATCTCGACGAATGCGGCCCGTGCCTGAAGGAATACGACCTGGACAAGGCGGTCAAGGCGCTCGTGCACAAGCACTGCGGCTGCGACCCGGTTCCCGCGGACCTGCGCTCCAAGGTCCTGGCCCGCATCGCGCAAGTCAGGGCGGAGCTTCCGGACTAAGATTCACACCATGCGTGTGCTGGTCACCGGAGGCGCCGGGTTCATCGGGTCCAATCTTGTCGATCGTCTGCTCGCCGAGGGCCATGACGTCGACGTGGTCGACGATCTGTCGTCCGGGTCGAGGGACAACCTGGCCGAGGCCGTCGAGAGCGACCGTTTCAGGTTGCACGTGCTCGACGTGCTCGACCCCGGGCTGATCGGCCTCGTGGCCGAGCTGCAGCCGGAGGTCGTCTGCCACCTGGCCGCGCAGATCAGCGTGCGCAAGAGCGTGGCCGACCCGAGGCGCGACGCCAGGGTCAACGTCGAGGGCACCGCCGCCGTGCTGTCCGCGGCCCATGAGGGTCGCGCGCGCAAGGTGGTGTTCGCCTCCTCCGTGGCCGTCTACGGCAGGCCCGCCACGATCCCCGTGCCCGGTGACGCGCCCACCGACCCGCGCTCGCCGTACGCCGCGTCGAAGCTCAGCGGTGAGACCTACCTCGCCGCGTTCCGCGCGCTCTACGGCATGGAATACACCACGCTGGTGCTCTCCAACGTCTACGGCCCGCGCCAGTCGCCCGAGGGCGAGGCGGGCGTGGTCGCGATCTTCACCGACGCGCTGCTCAGCGGCACGCCCACGGTCGTCTACGGCGACGGCGCCCAGACTCGCGACTACATCTACGTCGACGACGTGATCGACGGGTTCGTCAAGGCGTGCGGCCAGCAGGGCGACGGCCAGAGGTTCAACCTCGGCACCGGCATCCAGACGACCGACCGCCGGCTCCACTCGCTGATCGCCGACGCCGCGGGCGCGCAGGACCATCCGGGGTTCGCGCCGCCGCGCCCTGGCGACCTGCCCGCGATGGCGGTCGATCCGGTGCCGGCCCACGAGGGGCTCCGCTGGCAGCCGAGCATCGACCTGCCCACCGGGGTGAAGAAAACGGTCGAATGGGCGCGAAACCGTCGCCACAAGTAGTTGCATGATTACGCTTTGCTTGCGATTCCCGACTCGGCCCATGCGGTGACGGCGTCTTCTGTAGCGTGAGCTCCAGAAGCCGACATGGAGGCATGTGGATGATGAAGGTTACGGTCGCCCGGCTACTCACGGCCATCCTGTTGATCACCCCGGTGATCATGCTGATCGGGGGAGCGGTTCCTCCCGGGGTGTCCTGGACCTGATCTCCGTAGGGGGCCGCAATGCGTGATCTGCCGTGGCCCGCAAGGGTCTATCTGGTTGCCGTGATCGGGGCGGCGGCCGCTCTCATCGTGCGTAGCGTCATGGTCTCCGGCGCCCCCGTGGCGCAGGAGGACCTGGACGTCCTGCTGGTGCTCGCGCTGCTGTTCCTGGTGTGCGAGTCGATGCCGACGCTGCTCAACATGGAGCAGTTCGCGGTGTCGGTCAGCTTCTCCGCCTCCCTGGCGGCGGTGGTGCTGATCGGGCCGGAGGGCGCGGCGCTGGTCGGGCTGACCGCGGTGCTGAGCGTGCGTCCCGGGCTGCCGCTGGTCAAGCGGCTGTTCAACGGTGCGCAGTTCGCCATCTGCGGCTACGTGGCCGGTCGGGTCTACGAGGCCCTCGGCGGCCAGGTGGGCGTGCCCCAGGTCAACGCGTTCGACGATCTCATCGGCCCCTACGCGGCGGCCACCGCCGTGTTCGTGCCACTCAACATCGTGCTCACGCTGACCATCATCGGGCTGGCCACGCGGGTGCGGCCCGCCGAGGTGCCGATGCGCGGCATGGCCCAGTTCCTGCTGTCGTACCTGGGCTACGGCACGTTCGGCCTGCTGGTGGCCGGGCTCTGGGCCACCGTGCAGTCGATCTCGGCGGTGCTGGTGCTGCTGCCGCTGTTCGTGGCGCGATGGGCGTTCGGGCAGTACCACGCGCAACAGCGCTCGTACGACGCCACCATCGCCGCGCTCTGTCAGGCCGTGGAGACCAAGGACTACTACACCCGGGGCCACTGCACGCGGGTCTCGCTCGCCTCCTCCATGATCGCCCAGGAGATCGGCATGGGCCCCGAGCGCGTGCGGGCCATCCGTTACGCGGGCATGCTGCACGACGTGGGCAAGCTCGGGGTGCCGACCAAGGTGCTGCAGAAGGACGGGCCGCTCACCGAGGAGGAGTTCGCCGCGATCCAGCTCCACCCCATGCGCGGCCTGGAGATCGTCCGTGGCATCGGCTTCCTCGACGAGGCGTACGCCGGGATCATGCACCACCACGAGCGCCACGACGGCACCGGCTACCCGATGGGCCTGGCCGGTGACGAGATCCCCGAGTTCGCCAAGGTCATCGCGGTGGCCGACGCGTTCGACTCGATGACCTCCGACCGCTCCTACCGCGGCGCCAGGCCCGTCACGGAGGCGCTCGAGGAGCTGCGCAAGACCGCGGGCACCCACTTCGACCCGGTCATGGTCGTGGCCTTCATCCGCGCGCTCGAGCGGGAGCCGTGGCAGCCGCCGCGCAAGGTCGAGGCGCCGCCGCCCGACGAGACCCCGATCAAGGACCACGACGACCCGACCATGCCCATCGAGGTCGTGACCGGGCAATGATCACCACGGAGCGCCCGAGGCGCACAGAACGCTCGCTGAACACGGTCCTCCGCCGGCTCGACTCCGGCCAGCTGCTGCTCATCTGCGCGGCGGGGCTGGCCGCGGTCGCGGGCGTCGCCCACACCGCCGCCGTCGGGCTCGATCGCCCGGAGATCGCGGTCGGGTTCGGCGCGCTGATCGCGGTCGGCGAGCTGGCCAGGCTCACCATGCCGGGCAACAGGGAGGTCGCGCCCATCGGCGCCGCCGCCGCGCTGGGCTACACGCTGCTGCTCGACCTCAGCCAGCACCCGCTCCGCCACTCCGCGCTGCAGGTCGTGGCCGTGATCGCGGTCGGGATGCTGGCCGGGGCGCTCCCGCACCTGGCGGTCGGCCGCCCGCCCCGGCTGGACGCGATGGCGCGGCGGCTGCTCACCGGCGCGCTGCTGGCCTTCGCGTTCCGGCCGCTGGCCGACCCGCTCTACGAGCTGACGAAGCCGCCGACCAGCACCTGGTGGCCCGCGCTCGTGGTGATGGTGACGCTCATCGCGATCACCCTGATGATCGACGTGCTGATCGCCGCGCTGCTACGGGCCGAGCAGCTGCGCACGGCGTTCAGGGTGGCGGTGCGCGACGAGATCAACATGGCCTTCCCGCTGGGCGCGGCCGTGGCCTCGTCGGGCGTGCTGCTCGCGCTGGCCACGCACAGCATGGACCTCGTCGCGCTGCTGGTGTTCGCCGCGCCGCTGCTGGTCACGCAGGTGGCCTTCAGGAAATATGCCGGCATCCGCGCGACCTACCTGCAGACCGTACGCGCCCTGTCGCGGGTCACGGAGGTCGGCGGCTACGTCGAGCCCGGCCATTCGCGCAGGGTGAGCCGCCTGGCCGTGGCGATCGGCAGGGAGCTGGGCATGGCCGAGCCCGAGCTGCTCGAGCTGGAGTACGCCTCGCTGATGCACGACATCGGCCAGCTCTCGCTGCGCGACCCGATCCCCGGCGGCGCCACCGTGCTGACCGAGCCCGAGCAGGCGCGGCGCATCGCCGAGCTGGGCGCCGAGGTGATCAGACAGACCGGCGTGCTCGATCGGGTGGCCGACGTGGTCAGGCGGCAGTGCGACCCGATCGCCGACGATCCGCCGCTGTCGAGCCGCATCATCAATGTCGCCAACGCCTACGATGACCTCGTGGGGCCCTCGACCGACCGCGACCGCGCCGGGGCCGCGCTGGAGCGCATCCGGTTGTCGTCCGGCAGCGCGTACGACTCCCACGCGATCGAGGCGCTCACCCGGGTGATCGACCGCGGACGCGTTTAGCCCGTACAACTGCTGTCGCGTTTCGGGCCGCTCACAATTGTGGGGTTCCTACAGATCGTGCTCTTCGGATCGGTGCTTTAGGGGAAAAGGGGCGGGCCGGTAGCGGCCATAGGCTGGTCGGCGTGCTTACTGAGACGCTCGGACCCGTCCTGATCGCCAACCGAGGGGAGATCGCGCGGCGGATCATCCGCACGGTCAAGCGGCTGGGGTTGCGCGCCATCGCCGTGCACTCGGAGGCCGACGGCGATCTGCCGTTCGTGCGCGAGGCCGACGAGGCCGTGCTGATCGGCCCGGCCAACCCCGCGCAGAGCTACCTCGACGCCGGCAAGGTGCTGGAGGCGGCCCGCGCGACCGGCGCCAAGGCGATCCACCCAGGTTACGGGTTCCTCGCCGAAAACGCCGCGTTCGCCAGGGCCGTGATCGACGCCGGGCTGGTGTGGATCGGGCCCGCGCCCGAGGCCATCGACAAGATGGGCGACAAGATCAACGCCAGGAACCTCATGGAGAGCGCGGGCGTGCCGGTCGCCGCGGGCACCCGCGAGCCGGTCACCGACCTGTCGCTGGCGCTCAAGGCCGCCGAGGTCGTCGGCTACCCGGTCATGGTCAAGACCGCGGGCGGCGGCGGTGGCATCGGCATGAGCGTGGCCCACGACGACGAGGGCCTGGCCAAGGCGTTCGAGCAGGCGGCCAGGGCGGCGGCCAGGTTCGCGGGAGACGCCCTCGACGGGCCGGCCGTGCTGCTCGAGCGCTACATCGAGCGGGCCCGCCACGTCGAGGTGCAGATCCTCGGCCTGCCCGACGGCCGCGTCGTGGCGCTGGGCGAGCGCGACTGCTCGGTGCAGCGCCGCCACCAGAAGGTCGTCGAGGAGTCGCCGTCCCCGGGCATCACCCCCGAGCTGCGCGAACGCATGCTCGCCGCCGCCGTACGGGCCGGCGAGGCCGTCGGCTACCTCGGTGCGGGCACGGTCGAGTGCCTGGTCGACGCCGACAAGCAGGACTTCGTGTTCCTGGAGATGAACACCAGGCTGCAGGTGGAGCACCCGGTCACCGAGCTCGTCACCGGGCTCGACCTGGTCGAGCTGCAGCTGCGCGTCGCGGCGGGCGAGAGCCCCGAGGTGCGGGCCGCCACCACCGGGCACGCGATCGAGTTCAGGGTCTACGCGGAGGACCCCAAGAGGTTCTTCCCCGGGCCCGGCACGATCACGGCGTGGGTGGAGCCGGACGGCGAGGGCGTACGCGTGGACTCGGGCTACGCCGCGGGCAACACGGTCACCCCGTTCTACGACCCCCTGATGGCCAAGCTCTGCGTCTACGGTGAGACCCGCGCCGACGCGCTGGAGCGGGGGCGCAAGGCGGTGGACGCGTTCGTCGTCGAGGGCCCCAAGAACAACCTGCCGTTCTGTGCGGAACTGCTGGACAACGCGGAATTCATCACCGGCGACTACGACACGGGCCTGGTTACGCGGATGCGGGCCTAAGGTGAATACATTGGTGAAAGAGGGGAGTTCCGGTGGCTGAGGTACGCGCTGAGATGGTGGCGAACGTCTGGAAGGTCGTCGTCAGTGAGGGCGACACCGTCTCTGAGGGCGACACGCTGGTCATCCTGGAGTCGATGAAGATGGAGATCCCCGTGATCGTCGAGGACGGCGGCGTGGTGGCCCAGATCAAGGTGGCCGAGGGCGACGTCATCCAGGAGGGCGACCTGATCGCCGTCATCGAGTAGCAGCCCTCGCCATGAACTTGGCGCGGTCGACCACCACGCGTTCGATTGTGCCGCGGCCCACGACGGCATGCCTGTCGTGGGCTTCGAAGGCGAAGACCAGCCGCCGCCCGTCGACCTCGGTGAGCTCGACGCCGATCTGCACATGCGTGCCCAGCGGGCTGGCGGCCAAGTGCTCGAGCTCGACCCGGGTGCCGACCGACGTCTCGTCCGGCGCCAGGTGCTTCTCCACGGCCTGTACGGTCGCCGCCTCGGCCAGCGCGAGCAGCCGGGGCGTGGCCAGCACGGGCACGTCACCGCTGCCGATCTTCTTGGCGGTATCCTCCATTTCCACCATGATGAGCAGCTGGGAGCGGAGACCCGGAGCGAGCGTCATGGGATCAGCCTATGGTGGGCCGTGTTCTGACAGCACACCAGAGGCAGCGGGCGAAGGCCGCACCTACTAGTGGGTTCGCTGACTTCCCCGAAACGCGGACAAGTGCAGCCATAAGGCTCCAGGATAGGGTTTGTACGGCTTAAGAACATTTGAGTGGCATGTGGGACAGGTGAGTCGTACACTCTCTGAGTTCCGTGACCACTGTGTGACCTGAACGCGACAAAAGTTCGCTTTGTTGGAGAGCCGCGGGGTGCGCGAGGTTACAGGTGTAGGGGGGTAGCGGGGGAGTCATGGTGGCCCAAGGGACGACGCTGGCGGGGCGGTATCGGCTGGATACCCGCATCGGCGCCGGTGGCATGGGCGAGGTGTGGCGGGGCGAGGACATCGTCCTGGCGCGCACCGTCGCCGTCAAGGTGCTGCTTCCCGGCCGTACCGAAGATCCCGGGTTCGTCGCTCGCTTTCAGGGGGAAGCGCGGGCGATGGCCACGATCAACCACGCCGGTGTCGTCGACGTCTACGACTACGGCGTCAGCGGCGACACCGTCTATCTGGTGATGAAGTTCGTCGACGGTGAGCCACTCGACCGGCTGCTGGCCAGGCTGGGCCGGATTCCGCCGCAGGCGGCCATGGAGCTGATCGCGCAGGCCGCGTCGGCGTTGCAGGCCGTTCATGACCAGGGGATCGTGCACCGCGACGTGAAGCCGGGCAACCTGCTCGTGCAGCGCGACGGCACGCTGGTGCTGACCGACTTCGGCATCGCCCGCTCCGACCTGGCCAACCGGCTCACCGACGCCGGCATGGTGCTCGGCACCGCCGCCTATTGCGCCCCCGAGCAGGCCGAGGGCGCCCCTGTCACGCCCGCGGTCGACATTTACGCCCTCGGCGTGGTCGCGTACGAGTGCCTGGTGGGGCAGCGGCCGTTCGACGGCGACAGCGCGGTCACGATCGCGCTCAAGCACATCCGCGAGGCGCCGCCACCGCTGCCCGCCGAGATCCCTCCGGCGGTGCGCACGCTGGTCGAGGTCGCCCTGTCCAAGGACCCGGCCAGGCGTTACCCGACGGCCAGGGCGATGAGCGAGGCGGCCAAGGCCATCGCGAGCGGGCAGGCGCCCGCGGTCCCCGAACCGGTCCTCACCACCGGGGCGACGATGGCGCCGCCGGTGGAGGCGTACCAGACGGGGGCACAGCAGGCGCGTCCGCAGGAGGAGACCACGACGGTGGCCGACCGGCGCGGGGGCAGCCGCCGTGCGGCCAAGGCCCCGCGCAGGACCGGGCTCATCGCGGGCATCGCCGCCGCGGTGGTGCTCGGCGCGGGCGCCACCGCGATCGCGCTGACCGGCATGACCACCGGCGGGCCCACGCCGACGAATACCGTCTCCCAAGCCGCTGACGACTCGAAGAACATCGCCACGACGACGACCAAGCCGCCGCCCAGGAGAACGACCAAGCCGCCGACGACCGAGCCGACGCCGGATCCCACGCACACCACCCCCAAGCCGCCGGTGCGGACCACGGAGGAGGAAGAGGAGCCGACCAAGACGCCCAGCAGCACGCCGAGCGTCACCAAGACGCCGACCAAGACGCCGGCCAAGACGCCCACGAGCACTCCCACACCGGGCGTCAAGAAGGCGGTCGTGCCGCCAGTGGTCGGGAAGGGTTTCCTGAAGGGGCAGGAGATGGTCCAAGCGGCCGGCTTCGAGGATGTGATCCTCGACGACAGGACCTCCACCTCCAACGGCATGCGCTGCGGCAAGATCAGCCAGATCGTGCCGAACGTCGGGACGACGTGGCCGGTGAACAAGCCGGTCAAGCTGGTCGTCATCGACGGCGTGTGCCCGGAGAACAGCCCGACCCCAAGCGTCACCGCCACGACCAAGTAGCCGGGTCAGACCCCCGTCGTGTTGCGGGGGTAGGCGATCTGCGGGTCTGTCGCGATGTTCACCATGTACGGGATGCCCGAGTCGAACGCCCTGCGCAGCGCCGGCCCGATCTCCGACGGCTTGGTGACCAGCTCGCCGCCTCCGCCGAGCGCGGTCACGACCTGGTCGTAACGGCACTGCGGCTGGAGCTCGGCGGCCACGTCATAGCCGTACAGGAGCTGCATGGGGTGCTTCTCCAGGCCCCAGATCCCGTTGTTGCCGCAGATCATGACGACCGGAAGCCTGTGACGGACGAGGGTGTCGACGTCCATGAGCGAGAACCCGGCGGCGCCGTCGCCCAGCAGCAGCACCACCTGCGAGGACGGCCTGGCCAGGCGGGCGGCGATGGAGTAGCCGAGGCCGGTGCCGAGACAGCCGTACGGGCCCGGGTCGAGCCAGTTGCCGGGCTGCTTCGGCTCGACGTATTTGCCCGCGTAGGAGACGAAGTCGCCGCCGTCGCCGATCACCACGGCGTCGTCGGCCAGGACCTTGCCGAGCTCGCCGTACACACGCATGGGGTGGATCGGGTCGGAGTCGGAGGCCAGCAGCTCGGCGTCGCCCGCGATGGCAGCGGAGGCCGCGTCGGCCAGCTTCGACACCCAGGAGGCGTACGCGTCGGGCTTGACCCCCGCGTCGCCGCAGGCGGTGCCGAGGCTCCAGAGCACCACTGACAGGTCGCCGGCGGCGGACGCGGCCGGCTTCATGTGGGTGGCCAGCTGCGAGGGCGCGTCGGCGATGTGCACCACGCGGGCCAGCGGCGCGCCGTCCTTGCCGCCGAACCATCCGTATCCCAGGCGGAAGTCGAGCGGAGTGCCGACCACGATGACCAGGTCGGCCTTGGCGAAGGCGAGGCCGCGGGCCCGCGTGACGAGCAGCTCGTGGCCCGAGGGCAGGATGCCGCGGCCCTGGCCGTTGGGGATGACCGGCAGCCGCCACGTCTCGGCGAAGTCGCGTGCGGCCTCCTCGGCCCGGTCCATCCACACGTCGGAGCCGTACACGAGCACGGGCCGCTCAGCCTCGGCCAGCAGCCGAGCGATGGCGGCCAGGCCGTCGGGGTCGGGCTCGAGCGGTGACGGCGTCTGCGTCCGTACCTCGTGCGGCGGTGAGGGCGCGAACAGGTGGTCCATGTAGAAGTCGAGGAAGACCGGGCCGCGGTGGGGCGCGACCGCCGTGCGGAAGGCCACCTCGACGTGCTGGCCGATGGACTCGGCGTCGGACGCGGTGAACGACAGCTTGGTGACCGGCTTGAGCAGCGGCGGGTGGTCCATCTCCTGGAGCGCGCCGCTGCCCCACCGCGACTGGGGCGCCCGGCCGCCCATGACGACCACGGGGGAGCCGTTGAAGTGGGCGGTCGCGACGCCGCTGACGCCGTTCGTGACGCCCGGGCCGGCGGTCAGCACGGCCAGCCCCGGACTCCTGGTCAGCCTGGCCGTCGCCTCGGCGGCGAAGACCGCGCTCTGCTCGTGGCGTACGTCGAGGATGCGCATGCCCTCGTGCACCGCGCCGTCGTAGAGCGGGAAGACGTGACCTCCGGACAGGGTGAACATGGTCTCGACGCCGTAGGCCTTGGACACGGCGACGGCGGCGTCACCGGCGTGCTTCGCAGACTCCATGCCGGGAACTTACCAACCAGTCAGCAGAGTAAACAGATCTTAAGGATCTTCATTCACAGCAGACGGACACGGTTCCGCTGGGAGCCTTGGCGACGATGTTCCGCGACGCCTGGGAGTTCTGGTCGACGTCGATGTCGCTTTCGGCGGCGTCCGCTGTCACGTGGTACGCGGCCTTCGGCACATCCAGGCGGATGTCGCCCGTCGTCCTCACCACTGCCTTGACATCCGTGGGCGCGCTGATGAAGGAGAGCTTCACCTTCCCCGAGCCGATCTCCACGTCGGCCTGCTCGACGTCGAGCCCGCGGGCGTCGACGTCGCCCGTGCCGGTCCTGGCCCAGATGGTGCCGGAGATGTCGTCGATGTGGACGTTGCCGGAGACGGAGGACAGGCGCAGCTTGCCGAAGACGTCGTTGACGACGAGGTCGCCGCTGGTCGTGGCGGCCTCGATGTCGGTCTGCGGCGGCACGAACACCATGAAGTCGGCCCGGCAGAGGGGGCCGTTCGGCTGGTCCGCGCCGGGGCAGACCGCGTCGAGCCGCAGGGTGCCGGAACGGGTGTCCCAGTCCTCGGTGACGGTCGGCCGGTCCCTCGACCACAGCAGCGACCTCACCACGAGCAGCTCACCGGCCCTGCCCGGCAGGATGGACAGGTGCACCTGGCTGCCCTTGCCCGTCTTGATGCGCACGTTCGCGTGGTCGAAGGGGATGGACCTCTCCGTGTGCTCCTCCGGCATCCTGGCCCGCGCGACCCCGTGCCAGAGCGTCAGAGTGGAGATCAGCAGCGCGATCACGGTCGCCACGGCGCCCGCCGCCAGCCAGGCCACTCTCACGGCAGGCTCCTGATCTTGAGAAACTGCAGCACGGCCAGCACGCGCCGATGGTCGCCCTCGGCAGGCGACAGGTCGAGCTTGGTGAAGATGTTGCCGATGTGCTTGCCCACCGCCCCCTCGCTGAGCACCAGCGCCTGGCCGATGCCGGCGTTGGAGCGGCCCTCGGCCATCAGCCTGAGCACCTCGTGCTCCCTGGGCGTCAGCCGTTCGAGCGGATCGCTGTTGCCGCGCAGCAGGAGCTGGGCCACCACCTCCGGGTCGAGCGCGGTGCCGCCGGCGGCCACCCTGCGCAGCGCGTCGATGAACTCGGACACGTCCGCCACCCGGTCCTTGAGCAGGTAGCCGACCCCGCCCGTCGCGGCGGAGGCGAGGAGCTGGGCGGCGTAGCGCTCCTCGACGTACTGCGAGAGCACCAGGACCGCCAGCCCCGGCTGCTGGCGGCGCAGCACCAGCGCGGCCCGCAGGCCCTCGTCGGTGTGTGTGGGCGGCATCCGGACGTCCGTGATGACCAGTTCGGGCTTGTGCTCCTCGGCCGCCCGCAGCAGCCCCTCGGCCTCGTCCACGGCAGCCACCACCTGCATGCCCGAGGCGTCCAGGAGCCGGATCAGCCCCTCGCGCAGCAGCACGGAGTCCTCGGCCAGCACTACTCGCACGGAAGCTCCACTTCGATCGTCGTCGGGCCGCCCAGCGGGCTGGACAGCCGGAGCGTCCCGTCCACCGAGTCGATCCGCTGAGCCAGGCCGCGCAGACCCGTGCCGCCGTCCAGCCGGGCGCCACCGCAGCCGTCGTCGTAGACGAGCATGTGCAGGCGGTCGCGCTCGCGCCGCACGCTCACCTCGGCCTTGGTGGCCGCGGCGTGCTTGGCGATGTTGGTCAGTGCTTCGGACACGATGAAGAACGCCACCGCCTCGATGGTCGGAGAGGTACGCCGTTCGATGTCGACGCGGAGTTTCACAGGGAACGGGGCACGGGCGGTCACACCGGACAGCGCCGCGTCCAGGCCCTGGTCGTTCAGCACGGCCGGATGCAGGCCGCGGACGAAGTCACGCAGCTCCTTGAGCGCCTGCTTGGCCTCCTCGTGCGCCTGCGCGATGGCCTCGCGGGCGGGCTCGGGCAGGTCGGTGAGGGTGGCCCTGGCCAGGCCGAGGTTCATGGCGAGGGAGACCAGCCGCTGCTGGGCGCCGTCGTGCAGGTCGCGTTCGATCCTGCGCCGCTCGGCGTCGGCGGCGTCGATCACGCCGGCCCGGCTCTCGGTCAGCGTCTCGATCCGCTGGCCCAGCTCGGAACGGCTGGGGCCGAGCAGGGTACGCGCCACCGACAGGTCCAGCGCCGCCATGACGCGCGCCAGCACCGGCGCGAGCAGCAGCAGCGCGAGCCCGATCACCATGAAGACGGCGATGACCTTGTCGTCCCTGAGGTCGAACGGGAACTCCATCGGCGGGGGCTCCACCCTCCGCGGCAGAAACGACAGCAGCCCCACGATCGCCCCTCCCCACGCCACCGCCACCAGGAACGCCGCCGCGAAGCCCACGAACGGGGACAGCAGGTGGTAGCCGATCTGCCGCCACGTGGCCGGGCTGCGCCAGCTGCTCGGGGAGCGTACGGGCGCGATGTGCGCGTCGAGGAACGCCTCGAACCTGGAACGCTGCACCCCGGTGAACCGCGGCACGCTCCGCATCAGCAGGGGCGGCCACACGGCCAGCACGAGCGTCAGCCCGCCGAGCAGCACGGCGACCGGCAGGCCGATCATCACGTGAGCCGTGTCGAGCCAGGCACGCGCTGACCACGGGCGGGGGACTTTCATGCCTCAACCGTATTGAGCAGCAGGCGGGCCGCGAAATGGGCCTGGTGTGCCGATGGATGGTGGGGTTTTCCCCACCTCTTCTCCCGCGAACAAATCCGCTTCCCGGCCCATCCCATGGATGGGAGGTTCCAGATGATTCATACGGGGGTCGCCGTCGCGCTTGCGGCGGCGATGATGTCCGGCGGCTTGCCCGACGGCATGTTGTTCATGGAGTCGCACCCGCCCGCGAAGAAGTGGGAGAGCTATGAGGTGATCGACTCGAAGTCGCTGCCACTTCAGCTCAACCCCTGCTTCTTCCGCCACCGCCGCGACTCGGGGCGGCTGGAGACCAGGGCCGTGCTCTACACGGGCGAGGCTGAGACGAAGTACGAGCAGTTAGTGGTCTACAAGGACGTCCAGCACGCCGAGCGAGCGATGCGCCTGCTGCGCGCCGACCTCAGGAAGTGCGCGGACGTCGGCAAGGGCGCGCACCGCTACCGCAACTTCAGCAAGCCGCTCGCCGTGGGGGACGACGGCCTGCGGGCGGGGGCCCGCTTCTTCGAGAGCGGCGAGCAGGCGGTGGCGGTACGCCGCGGGGCCGCCGTCTACATCGTGGGCGAGATGGCCTGGCCCTCGAAGAGCCTGCCGCTCGGCCGTTTCCGCGGTCTGATCGACCAGGCGGAGCGCATGACCGTCAAGGTCTGCGAACTGCCGGAGTTGTCCTGCTAGCCCCGTTTTCAACCGGCACTCGCCGAGCCGACCTCCGGCGAGGTGGGGATCATGCGGCTGGACTCTCCCCCTGTGGGAGGCCTCATGCTGCTCCTGAGGATTCTGGTAGGTGGTCAGGGAAGCAGACGGGGAGAGCGTGTGATCATTCGCCGTGTCAGCATGATGAGTGCCGCGCCGCTGACGGCAACGACGAAGCAACGCCGTAGTCGGCGAGCCGGCGCGCGTCGCCCCGGACAGTGGCTGCGTACACGCTGATCGCCCAGTTGTCGAGGAGAGCGACGTATGACCATCGTGAAGGACATCGAGGCTCGCGGCATGCACCACTGCGAGACGACGGCGCTGGGGGTGCTGTTGCGGCATGAGGGACTTGACCTGTCCGAGCCCATGCTGTTCGGGCTGGGCTCGGGCCTGTCCTTCATCTATTGGGACAGCAAGGGCATGGCGTTCCCTTTTCTCGGAGGCCGTGTCAAGCCTTTCGACCTCACCAGGAACCTGACTGCCAGGCTGGGGCTGACCTTACTGGTCGAGGAGACCACCTCACCGCGCAAGGCGTGGGAGAACGTGGCCACCCCCATCGATGCCGGTCGGCCGGTCGGCCTTCAGCTCGACTGCTTTCACCTGGAGTACTTCGATTCCAAGGTGCACTTCGGCGGCCATGTCGTCGCCATGTACGGCTACGACGAGCACGACGTCTACTTGGTGGACACCGACCAGCAGGGAGGAGCGGTGCGCACCAGCAGGTTCAGCTTGGCCATGGCGCGGGCCGAACGCGGCCCGATGACCGCCAGAAACCGATCCTTCACCATCACCCTGCCGGAGCACTCGCCTTGCTGGCAGGACCAGATCATCCCCGCCATCAGGGACTGCGCCGACGCCTTTCTGGCCGCTCCCATCGCGAATCTGGGCCACCGCGGCATCGAGAAGGCCGCCAAACAGGTGCCCACATGGCTGCTGCGCGCCGGCAACCCGCAGCGGGACCTACCGCAAGCCGCCCTCCTCATGGAGAAGGCCGGCACCGGCGGCGCCTTGTTTCGCGCCCTCTACCGCGACTTCCTCGGCGAGTGCGTCCACCTGATCGACGACAGCAACCTCCGCGCCGGTCACAAGCTGTACGCCGAGGCCGCGACCCTGTGGACGGACGTGGCCACCTTGATCACGAAGGCCGGGGAGAGCGGCGACGTGGGGCATCTCGAGCAGGCCCGCGTCATTCTCCACGATCTTTCGCGCATCGAGAGGAATGCCATGCAGGTGCTGCGTCAGCTGTAGCTCTCAGGGGGAGGGTCTGAAGCCTGTGGGGTCGAACGTGCCGCCCAGCGTGGCGGCCAGCCCCCTGCGGGCCACCTCGGCGAACGCCTCCCTGTCGAGACTCCCCGCCCCTTCGGGCAGCACCCCGGCCAGCGGCCGGGCGGCCAGCATCTCCAGGTCGCACACGCAACTACGCTCGACGATCCCGGGCTCGTCCGGCCAGCGTCCGATGACGACCCCGGCAGGCTCGAGCCCCCGATGGGCCAGCGCCTCCAGGGTGAGCGCGGTGTGATTGACCGTCCCCCGCCCGGCCCCGGCCACGACGAGCACCTGTGCGCTCAAGGACCGTGCGAGATCGGCGATGGTCCAGCCGTCCTCGTCGAACCGCTCGAGCAGCCCTCCGGTCCCCTCCACGACGACCAGCCGGTTGCTCTCGGCCAGCTCCCGGACGAGCTGATCGACCTCGGCCGGCGACACGGGCGGCAACCCGCCGACCCGGGCGGCAGCGGCCGGGGAGAGCGGCTCGGCGAACCGGCACAGCTCGAAGGTGGTGGTGACCCCGGACAGCCGGATCACCTGGTCCACATCCCCGGCCTCACCCGGCGCCAGCCCGGTCTGCGCCGGCTTGACCACGGCCACGGAAGACCCGCGCCGCAACGCCAGCGCCGCCAGCGCCGCCGCCACCACGGTCTTGCCCACCCCGGCGTCGGTGCCGGTGATGACGAGGATGCTCATGCGACCAAGCCTAGAAGTCAGCGAAGAAGACGGCCCACATCACGCTCGTAACGGTGAGCACCCCGTGAGCCTTCACGACCGGCCATGACGGGCGGCAACCGGTTACGGCGAGTGCGGTCAACTCGGCTCGCCGTACCTCCAAAGGGTCTTTATCGGGTTTCAGGGACGACGGAGCCGGGTGACGAACTTGTAGCGGTCGCCGCGGTAGAGCGACTGCGCCCACTCGACGGGGTTGCCGTCGGCGTCGAAGGCGTGGCGGGTGAGGAGGAGCATGGGGAGGCCGACGTCGACGCCGAGGGCCTTGGCGTCGTACGGGGTGGCCAGGACGGTCTCGATGATCTCCTCGGCGTCCGTGAGCCGCACGTTGTAGGCGTTGTGCAGCGTCTCGTACAGCGACGCGTGCACCTCCAGCTCCCGCCGCAGCCGTGGGAAGCGGCGCGCGGACAGGTGTGTGGTGTCGATCGAGACCGGCTCGCCGTTGGCCAGCCGGAGGCGGTGGATGCGCAGGACGCGGCCGCCGGGGTTGATGGCCAGGCGCCTGGCCAGCGTCTCGTCGGCGGTGATGTAGCCGATCTCCAGTATCTTGGTGTCCGGCTCCAGGCCCGCCGTGCGCAGGTCGCCGATGTACGAGGTGAGCTGCAGCACCTGCGCCACCTTCGGCTGGGCCACGAACGTGCCCTTGCCCTGGATGCGCAGCAGCCGGCCCTCCACCACCAGCTCGGTCAGCGCCTGCCTGACCGTGGTACGCGAGGTCTCGAACCGCACGGCGAGCGTGCGTTCCGGCGGCAGCGCCGTGCCCGGTGACAGCGTCTTGGTGAGCTCAAGCAGGCTGCGTTTCACGTCGTAGTACTTCGGTACGCGGGGGCTGTCGTCTGTCACGCTCTCACCTTCACTTCTGCCACGGCGGTGAGGGCGTGTCTGGTCACCGCGAGATCATCGGAACTCACATCGGCCCGAGCGGTCAACCGCGGGCGGGGGCGGCCGACGGGCACCGGACGGGCACGGCGGCTGGCGCGCACGGATCCGGGCAGCTCAGGCTGATTGTGAAGGATATCCACAGCAGCGTGCGCGATCGCAACCGAGCCCGGTCCGTGAGTCGTGTCGCGGCGGAACCACCTGCCCGTGTCGATCACCTCCGTACTGCTTCTCCTGGTGTCTGAACGGGTTCGGCAGTGTGATGGTTCTCACAATATGAGATCCCCGATAGGTCCGGTTGGCTGCACGATGCCGTATCTGCGTTCACTGTGCGAGTGAGCGGGCGTGCGAACGTGCCGTGCGGAGTCCTGCCCGCGTATCCGGCTGCACATTCAGTCAGGGGGTCGGTTTGGTTCTTGCGGCGGAAAGCACGCATGATGCATCTGTGCCGACACTCAGCGACCTCGTAGCCCGTCACACCGCCCTCGACGAGGCGGATCTCGACTGGCTGCACTCGCTGGTCTCCGACTGGCAGCTGCTGGCCGACCTGTCGTTCGCCGACCTCATCCTGTGGGCGCCGCTCCTGGGCGGGAGCGGCTGGATCGCGATCGCCCAGATGCGCCCCACGACGGGCCCCACCGTCTACCACGACGACATCGTCGGCAGCGTCGCCGCCAAGGGCGAGCGCTACCTCATCGACACCGCGTGGAGCGAGCGCCGGATCTGCCGCGAAGGCGACCCCGACTGGTCCACGGGGGTCCCGGTGCGCGAGGAGACCATCCCCGTGCGGCGGACCGTCGAGGGCGGCGAGGGGCGCTTCCTGGGGGTGATCCAGCGCTCCACGAACCTCTCCTCCGCCCGCACCCCGTCCCGCCTGGAGCTGACCTATCTCCAGAGCGCGTCCGACCTGGCGCAGATGGTGGCCGAGGGCCGCTTCCCGTTCTCGGGCGAGGAGCCGATCCTGGTGCGCTCGCCGCGCGTCGGCGACGGCCTGCTCAGGCTCGACCGGGCCGGGCGCGTCACGTACGCCTCGCCGAACGCCCTGTCCGCCTACCGGCGGCTCGGCCTGCACGCCGACCTGGTCGGAGCCGAGCTGGGCCGGGTCACCGCGGCGCTCTGCTACTCCGACGAGCCGATCAACGAAGACCTCATGATCGTGGCAAGCGGGCGCGCGGCCAAGGAGACCGAGGTCGAGTCCGGCGGCACGATCGTGCAGCTCAGAGCCATCCCCCTGGTCGTCGGCGGCGGCCGCATCGGCGCGCTGGTGCTCATCAGGGACGTGACCGAGCTGCGGCGGCGCGAGCGCGAGCTGATGACCAAGGACGCCACCATCCGCGAGATCCACCACCGGGTCAAGAACAACCTGCAGACCGTGGCCGCGCTGCTCCGCCTCCAGGCCAGGCGGCTGCAGGTGCCCGAGGGCCGGGAGGCGCTGGAGGAAGCGGTACGCCGGGTCGGGTCGATCGCGATCGTGCACGAGACGCTGTCTCACGCGCCCGAGGAGTTCGTGGACTTCGACGAGATCGCCGACCGGGTGATCGCGATGACCGGGGAGGTGTCGGCCGCCGAGGTGGCCGTCATGCCCAGGAGAGTCGGGGGGTTCGGCGTGCTGCCCTCGCTCATCGCCACGCCGCTGGCCATGGCGCTGACCGAGCTCTTGCAGAACGCGATGCAGCATGGGCGGCCCAAGCGGCTCGAGGTGGTGGTCGAGTCCGCGCTCGACCGGCTCAACGTCACGGTCTGGGACGACGGCCGCGGGCTTCCCGTCGGCTTTGACCTGGAGAAGTCCACCAGCCTTGGGCTGCAGATCGTCCGTACGCTGGTCGAGGGGGAACTGTCGGGCCGGCTGTCCATCGAGCCGCGGCTCGAAGGGGGTACGGAGGTCACGCTGTCGATCCCGCTGCCGGCGGCCTGACTCCGGCTCGTACGGTCCTTTGCCCGAAGGAGGCACGCGAGCCAACGGCGGCGCGTGAGCCTGTCGCGGCTCATGCGCCGATGTCAGGTTGGCGGTGTCAGGCGGTTGGTGCCTCGGAGGTGCAGGTCAGGCAGTGAGGCGGGCGCGCTGGCGAGCGCTGCGGCGCTTGAGGGCGCGACGCTCGTCCTCGCTCAGACCGCCCCAGACGCCGGCGTCCTGCCCGGACTCCAGCGCCCACTTCAGGCAGGCCTCGACGGCCGAGCAGGACCGGCAGACCTGCTTGGCCTCCTCGATCTGCATGAGTGCCGGGCCGGTGTTGCCGATCGGGAAGAACAGCTCAGGGTCCACGTCACGGCAGGCAGCTCGGTGGCGCCAGTCCATGCGTCCACTCCTTAGTAGATGAAGCCTTTGGTCGGCTCCGTGCGGCTACTACTTTGTGAAGAGTTTCACTAACTTGCGCGAGCAATTGCCCGGACCTGTGAGGACCCAGGGTTGCCCGCTGACACTCGGAGGACCCTTGGGGTTGTTAAAGGTCCTACGTTCCGACGTCAGTCTTGAGACTGTCAGCCACGCTGAGTGCACGCAAGGGGGTTGGCGGGAAGTTTTGGCTGTTATGGATGTCGGATGCGTCACACAATGACCGATTGTAACCATCTAGACCAAAACTTGTAACGCGTGCGGTGTAGACCGAAATGTTACGGTTTCGCGTTCACCCAGGTAGTCCCCGTCCAGCTGAAAGGCCACGGGCCGGTCCGCGGTCAGCGTGAACTCGGCCTCGTCATGGAGCTGTACGAGGTGCCGGCCGCCCGGAAGAGCGTCACTTTGCGTGAGCATCTGTCGGATCAATGGCGCGAGCGTGATCATCCCCATGCGCCGCAGGCCGAGCAGGTCCAAGCCGGTTTCGAAGCCGGCCCACGGGGTCGGGTGCACGGGCTTGCTACCCACGTACGTCCAGGGCGAGGTGTTCGAGATGATCGCCATGAACACCCCCTCGACGGTCGGAATCCCGGGGCCGGTCAGGGTCATCGCTGGATGCCGTTTGTCCGTGGCCAGATAGTGCCGTAGAGCGGTGTTCACATATCGGGCCGGGGATGCCTTCCGGCCGGTGCCTCTCAGGCCCTCCACGGCCCGTACAACCTCTGCGTCGTAGCCCATACCCGAACAGAAGGTGAAGTAGCGGCTCTGGCCCTCCCACAGGGCCTGCCCCAGGCCCACGGTCTTGCGCCGGCCCTCCCGCAGCGCCTCCAGCACGGCACCCGTGGACTCCACCGGGTCGTTCGGCAGCCCCAGCGCGCGGGCGAACACGTTCGCGCTGCCACCGGGGATGACGATGAGCGCGGGCCGCCCGGCGCTGGGATCGTCTGATGGGACCTCGTGGCCGTTCACCGGGTTCAGCAGGCCGTTGACGGCCTCGTTGATCGTCCCGTCGCCGCCGAGCACCGCCACCACGTCGTACCCCTTGGCCCGCGCGGTGGCGGCCAGCGCCGCGGCGTGCCCGCGGTAGCGGGTCTCCTCGACCGACAGCTCCACGGCCGCGCCGAGTGCGCGGATCAGCACGTCACGCGTACGCGCGTTCGTGGTCGTGGCCTTGGGGTTCACCAATAGCATGGCGCGCATAGCGCCAGCGTATCCGCTGGCCACGTGCGCTTTATCGGCCGAACGTCCCATTTCTCGGGCCGAAGGACCCGAGGGGTAGGGTACGGGCGTGAGTAGTCGTCCGGTCACCCTCGTCACCGCCGCCGCCATCGTCGCCCTGGAGGGCCTGGCCGCGCTCGGACTCGGGATCTACGTCGGGGTGGAGACCCTGGTCAGCACCCCGGACAACCTCACCACCGCCCTCGCGGAGTCGGCGTTCGGCCTGCTGATCGGGGCGGGTCTGCTCTGGGTGGCATGGGGCGGGCTGTTCAGGATGGAGCGGTGGGGTAGGTCGCCCGGCGTGCTGGCCCAGATCTTCATAGTGCCGGTCTCCGTCACGCTCATCGAGTCGGGCCAGCCGCAGCTCGGGATCCCGCTGATCGTGATCGCCGTGGCCGGGCTGGCGACGCTGCTCGCGCCGCCCACCACCCACGCCCTCTACGGGGACGGCTAGTCTTCGGCGGTCAGGCCCTCGCGCAGCTGCGCGAGTGTGCGGGCCAGCAGGCGCGAGACGTGCATCTGTGAGATGCCCAGCTCGGTGGCGATCTGCGACTGCGTCATATTGCCGAAGAAGCGCAACAGCAGGATGCGCTTCTCACGTGGCGGCAGCCGCTCGAGCAGCGGTTTGAGCGACTCGCGGTATTCGACGCCCTCGAGCGACTCGTCCACGATGCCGAGCGAGTCGGACACCGCGGGGGCGTCGTCGTCGCCGGAGTCGGGCGCGTCGAGCGACACGGTCGAGTACGCGTTGGCCGACTCGAGGCCTTCGAGCACCTCCTCCTCGGTCATCTTGAGATAGGAGGCCAGCTCGGCCACGGTCGGCGCGCGGCCCTCGCGCTGCGACAGATCGCTTATCGCCTTGGTCAGGGAGAGCTTCAGCTCCTGCAGGCGGCGCGGCACGCGCACTGCCCAGCCCTTGTCGCGGAAATGGCGCTTGATCTCGCCGACGATGGTGGGCGTGGCGTACGTGGAGAACTCCACGCCGCGGTTGAGGTCGAAGCGGTCGATGGACTTGATCAGGCCGATGGTGGCGACCTGGGTCAGGTCGTCGAGCCACTCGCCCCTGTTTCGAAAGCGGCGAGCCAGGTATTCGACCAGGGGAAGGTGAAGCTCGACCAGCTCATCTCTGATGCGCTGGCGGCGCGGCTCCTCGGGGCCCAGCTCGGCCAGCTCGGCGAAGAGCATGCGGGCACGCACCCTGTCGGGCACGGCGTGTTCGCTGGTGGCCATGGCTCCAGTCCTTTCCGTCACGCCGGCCTCGCCGCGCCTCGGCGCTTACGCAGGACGATCGCCATGCGATCGGGGGAGTCGGTCACCGCGTCGACATCGTCGGCCAGAGCGGTCAGCACCATCCAGGCGAAGTCATCGCGTTTGGGCGCGGAGCTGCCGACGGTCGCCACTTCGACCCTCACCTGCATCTCCTGCCCGGTCAGCTCGAACTCGGCGGTGAGGTCGGTGCCGGGCACCGCCTCGCTCAGCAGCATGGCGCACGCCTCGTCGACCGCGATCCGTAGATCCTCGATCTCGTCGAGCGTGAAGTCAAGCCGCGCTGCCAGCCCGGCGGTAGCCGTACGCAGCACAGACAGGTAGGCACTGGCGGCGGGGAGCCTGATGCTCACCACGTCGCGGATGCCGGCCACGCCCTCCGCGCGCGTCTCGGTTTCCTCGGTCACGTTCCTCCTCGCGTTTCCGACGCCAACTGCAACTTACCGCCCCTGGGAGGTGCTTGGACGATTCAGACTCGCCATCAACGGAAAAGGCTCTGCGCGGACATCGCCGCACAGAGCCTTATGTGCCGTTTTAGGCCGCCTTGGTCTCCCAGAAGATCTTGGCGATTTCGTCGATCTTGCCCAGCAGGTCCTCGGCCTTGGCGACGTCGACGGTGCCCTTGGCGCCGGCCGCGCCCGCGAGCTTCGTGGCGTCCCAGAAGAGCTGGTGAAGCTGAGGGTACTGCTCGAGGTGCGGCGGCTTGAAGTAGTCGGTCCACAGCACCCACAGGTGGTGCTTGACCAGCTCGGCGCGGTCCTCCTTGATGGTCAGCGCGCGGGCGCGGAAGACAGGGTCCTCGTTGCCGGCGTACTTCTCCATGATCGCCTTGACCGACTCGGCCTCGATGCGGGCCTGAGCGGGGTCGTAGACCCCACAGGGCAGGTCACAGTGGGCGGAAGCGACCTGCTTGGGTCGTAGCAGTCGTGCGAGCATCAGAAAGTCCTTCCTTGATGCTGAATCAGCTTGGTCCACAACCGACCTTACTCGGGTCCGGAACGCCTGCGGGGGAGGGGGTTCCCCGGCACCCGCGGGGTCTTAGGCTTGTTGCGCGACGGGCTCGGACGGGGGCCTCCGCCCGCGTGTCGTTGATGCCCAGTGAACGGTCACAGCCCATGAGAGTGCGTGTCGAGGGCGATTCGATGCGTCCCGCGCTGGTTCCCGGAGACTGGCTTCTGGTACGCAGGAACGCCACCGTCCACCCGGGTGATCTCGTCGTGGCCAGGCTTCCCGGCGACCCGGATCGGCTGATCGTGAAACGGGCGCAGTGGCACGGGGCCGACGGGTGGTGGCTGGAGAGCGACAACCAGCGGGCCAGCGGGCGCCGCGACAGCTGGGACTTCGGCCCCGTCCACGACATCGTGGGACGGGTCGTGCTGCGCTACTGGCCCCTCCTGCGACGGCGGCGCTAGGAGCCGTTCCTCTGCCGGGCGCGGAAGGCGGCCACATTCGCGCGGCTGGCGCAGCGCGGTGAGCAGTAGCGGCGGGAGCGGTTGGACGAGGTGTCCAGGAACGCCTGCCGGCAGCGCGGCTCCTGGCACCGGCCGAGCCGGTCCACGCCCAGCTCCGCCACCACCGCGGCCAGGCCCATCACGGCGCTGGCCGCGTTGTCCTCGGCCAGGTGGAGGTGCCAGCCCCGGCCGTCGTGGTCGGTGAGCTGAGGGTGTACGGGGTAGCGCACGAGCAGGGCGTTCAGCCGCTCGACCGCGGCCTGCTCGTCGTCGGCCGCGTCGAACACGGCGGCGAGCTCGTCCCGCAGCCCCCTCAGCTCGGGCGGCGGGTCCGGGTCGTTGACCAGGCGGAGGGCCCACTCGGCGTAAGAGGTGAGGTCCATGCCGGAGTATTACACGATCAGCCCGCCGACCGTGGTTGAGGGCCTTTTGAGGTCCATATAGCAGGAGCGCGCCCCGGGATGGGGCGCGCTCCGTTCAGGCGTGAAGCCGGGGTTACTCCTCGGGGTGGAGGACGCGGCGGAGGAACGTGCGAGTGCGTTCCTGGCTCGGGTCGCCGATCACCTGCGCAGGCACGCCGTCCTCGACGATCACGCCGCCGTCCATGAACACCACGCGATCGGCCACCTCACGGGCGAAGCCCATCTCGTGGGTAACCACGAGCATGGTCATGCCCTCCTCCGCCAGCTTCCGCATGACGGCCAGCACGTCCCCCACCAGTTCGGGGTCGAGCGCCGAGGTGGGCTCGTCGAACAGCATCAGGTCAGGGTTCATGGCCAGCGCCCTGGCGATCGCCACGCGCTGCTGCTGACCGCCTGAGAGCTGCCCCGGCAGGGAGTCGCACTTGTCGCCGACGCCGACCTTGTTCAGGTTCTCCCTGGCGACGACCTCGGCTTCCTTCTTGCTCCGCTTCAGCACCCGCTGCTGGGCGATCATCACGTTCTGCAGCGCGGTCATGTGCGGGAACAGGTTGAACTGCTGGAAGACCATGCCGATGTGCCGCCTGACGGCGTCGATGTCCACGTCGGGGTCGGTCACCTCGGCCCCGCGTACGAACACCTTGCCCTTGGTGGGCTGCTCCAGCAGGTTCACGCAGCGCAGCAGGGTCGACTTGCCAGATCCCGAAGGTCCGATGACGCAGACCACCTGCCCGGGATCGACCGCCAGGTCGATGCCCTTGAGCACCTCGTTCTGGCCGAAGTATTTGTGCAGGTCCCTGACATCGATCGCGTGCGTCATCGGGCGCTCCCCTTACGTCGCTCGAGCCGGGACGCGAGGTATCCCAGCGGGATCGTGACGATCAGGTACGTCACGCCCGCGACCATGATGGGCGTGGCGTTGGCGTACTGGGAGGCCAGGTCGTTGCCGAACTTGGCCAGCTCGACGTACTCGCTGGACACGCCGAGGAAGAGTACCAGCGAGGAGTCCTTGAGCAGGGCCACGAACTGGTTGGTGGTCGGCGGGATGACCAAGCGGAGGGCCTGCGGGATCACCACGGTGAACTGGGCGCGGGTGGCGGACATGCCCAGAGACCTGGCGGCCTCGGTCTGCCCCTTGGGTACGGCCTGCAGACCCGCGCGGAACACCTCCGCCTGATAGGCCGACCCGATCACACCGAGGCCGAGGGCGACCTGGCCGTAGGTGCCGAAGGGCACCTGGAAGCCGGGCAACGCCAGCGGCAGGAAGGTGATCATGATGAAGATCAGCAGCGCCGGCAGGCCACGGAAGATCTCGATGTAGACGATCGCGATCCAGCGGTACGGCCGGACCGGCGACAGTCGCATGAGCGCCAGCAGCAGGCCGACCACGAACGCGAAGACGAATCCGCTGACCGTGTAGATGATCGTGTTCCGCAGCGCGATGGTGAACAGCTCGGGTAGCGCCTTCTGCGCCACGTCGGGCTTGGCGAAGTTCTGCGCCAGGCCGCCCCAGTCGGCCCACACCACCACGGCGACGAGCGCGACGACCAGGACGGCGTACTGGATGCCCCGGCTGATCTGCTGCTTCTTCCGAGGGCTGAGCCTGGCGCGGGCAGGCTCAGCCGTCTTCGGCTGGTCGGCCATGGATCAGCCCAGCTCGCCGGGCTTCTTGCCGAACCACTTCACGTAGATCTTCTCGTAGGTGCCGTCTTGCTTGGCCTTGGCGATCTCTTCATTGATCGTCTTGAGCAGCACCGGGTCGGCGCCCTTCTTCAGGCCGATGCCGTACTGCTCGCCGGTGTTCAGACTGGCGATCAGCTCGAACTTGGCGGCGATCTCCGGCTTCTTCAGCCAGGTGAGCACGACCGGGAGGTCCTGCACGATCACGTCGGCCTGCCCGGCCTGCAGGGCCAGCAGTTCCTTGGCCGAGTCGGCGTACTCGGTGGGGTTGAAGCCCTGCTTCTTGACGTAGTCGAGGCCCGTGGTGCTGGCCTGGGCGCCCAGCTTGAGGTTCTTGGCCTTGACGTCCTCCAGCGACTTGGCGCCCGTGCCCTTCTTGGCCAGCAGTGCCTGCGTGGCGTCGAAGTACGGGTCGGAGAAGTCGATGTTCTGCTGGCGCTCGGGGGTGATCGTCATGCCGGCGGCGGCCACGTCGCACTTGCCGGCCGCCATGGCCGCGCCGCTCTTGATGACGGCGAAGTCGATGTCCACGATGTTCTGGGTCACGCCCAGCTTCTTCGCGGCGAGGTCGACGATGTCCACGTCGAACCCGACGATCTTGCCGCTCGCGTCCTTGAACTGGAACGGCTCGTACGGGATGTTCGTGCAGACCGTGAGCTTGCCGGGCTGCACGAGCTTGACTCCGCCCGCCGCGGAGGCGCTCGCGCTGGTCGTGCTGCCCGAGCTCGAGCCTCCGCCGCACGCGGTCAGCGTGAGAGCAGCGGCCAAGACGAGCGCGCCGGCGGCGTAGCCACGGCGGCCCTTGGGACTGAGGGCCATGTACGGCCTCCTCGAAGTGAAATGCCACGAAGCTTGCGTTTTGTGCAGTTTAAATGGGGTTTAGCAGCGGTCCGTCATCAGGGATTTAACGATGCGTCAACGGAACGGCGTCGGCGCCGACACCGAGACCATCTCACCATGTGGCACGATAGGGAGACGGGTGACCCCCGTACCCCTCCGAGATGACCGACGAGGGGATCCTGGCAGCTACCGAAGCCAGCCCGCTCCCGCTCGTCCGCCGAAGGTTTCTTCCGCTCCCGATGACTACAGGGGTCGCTGTGGCTGTCACGCCCGCTTCTGCTTCCGTTGACAAACTCGATCTCGATCCGGCTTTCGCGCTGCACCGCGGAGGCAAGCTCGAGGTTCGCTCCACCGTTCCCGTCCGCGACGCGGACGACCTCTCGCTCGCCTACACGCCCGGCGTGGCCCGGGTCTGCACCGCCATCGCCGACACGCCCTCGCTGGTCAACGACTACACCTGGGTCTCCAACGTGGTCGCCGTCGTCTCCGACGGCACCGCCGTGCTCGGTCTGGGCGACATAGGACCCTCGGCCGCCATGCCGGTCATGGAGGGCAAGGCGCTGCTGTTCAAGCAGTTCGCGAACGTCGACGCCGTCCCCATCTGCCTCGACTGCACCGGCGTCGACGAGCTCGTCGAGACCGTCGCGCGCCTCGCGCCGTCGTTCGGTGGCATCAACCTGGAGGACATCAGTGCCCCGCGCTGCTTCGAGGTCGAAGACCGCCTTCGTGAGCGGCTCGACATCCCCGTCTTCCACGACGACCAGCACGGCACCGCGATCGTGGCGCTGGCCGCACTCCAGAACGCCGCGCGCCTGACCGGGCGCTCGCTGGGCGACCTGCGCGTCGTCGTGGCCGGAGCGGGCGCGTCCGGCGTCGCGGTCACCCGCATCCTCCTGGAGGCGGGCATCGGCGACATCGCGGTCTCCGACTCCAAGGGCATGATCTACGAGGGCAGGGAGGGGCTCAACCCCGTCAAGGAGACCCTGGCCCGCGACACCAACCGCGCGGGCCACACCGGCTCGACGGAGGACGCGCTGGCCGGCGCCGACGTGTTCCTCGGGTTGTCGGGATCCACCGTGTCCGAGCAGGCCATCGCCTCCATGGCGCCCGACGCCATCGTCTTCGCTCTCTCCAACCCCACGCCCGAGGTCCACCCCGACGTGGCCGCCAGGCATGTCAAGGTCGTGGCGACCGGGCGCTCCGACTTCCCCAACCAGATCAACAACGTTCTGGCGTTCCCCGGGGTGTTCAGGGGCGCTCTGGACGTGCGCGCGTCCTCCATCACGGAGAACATGAAGGTGGCCGCGGCCAACGCGCTGGCGGCCGTCGTCGGCGACGACCTCTCGCCGACGTACATCATCCCGAGCCCGTTCGACGAGCGCGTCGCGCCCGCCGTGACGGCCGCGGTCGCGGCCCAGGCCCGAGCCGACGGCGTCGCCCGCCTCTGACCTGCTCTTACGGGGGCCTCCCGCCTGATTGACCCAGCCACGGGTAGGGAGGCCCCCGTTCGCCGTCGAGTTGGGTTGTCCTTTGCGAATCACCCTTAAACCTTTACCCAAGGTGATATAACAATAGCTCTCTGTAAGGACGTGGGCGCCCACTCCTGTGACGAGGAGAGCGATGGAACGCGAGCCAAACCGACTGCTGCGGCAGCTCATCTCGGAGGCGGGGTTCTCCCACAAGGGACTGGCCAGGTGCCTCAACGATTGGGGAGCTGCGCGTGGCACTCCGGGTCTCAAGTACGACCACAGCTCCGTGCTGCGCTGGATCGGCGGTCAGAGGCCACGCGACCCCGTGCCCGGCCTGCTCGCGGAGATATTCGCGATGCGGCTGGGCCGACCGGTTACCTCGGAAGACCTGGGCATGCCCGCCATCCTCACGCCCCTCGATCTCGGACAGGAGTTCACGCACACGTGGCAGGAGGGGGTCGCGACCGTGACGGCGCTTTGGCGGGCCGACGTAGAGAGGCGGAGGTTCCTCATCGACTCGACGTTCGCGTTAGGAGCAGGCTCCGTGGGAGCCTTCCGCTGGTTGACGTCCCCACCCGAGGGACACCCGAGCGGCATGGGCGCGCGGCGGGTGGGCCGCGCCGACATCGCCGCCATTCATGAGGTCACCCGATCGTTCGGCCAGCTGGACAACCGCTTTGGCAGCGGCCGCGTCCGCGCCTCCGTGGTCAAATACCTCGACACCGCCGTCTCACCGCTGCTCAAAGACGGTCTGTACGGCGAGGCCACCGGCAGGCAACTGGCCGCCGCGGCCGCCGAGCTGACCCGCCTGGCAGGCTGGATGGCCTACGACATGGAGCAGCACGGCCTCGCCCAGCGCTACCTCATCCAGGCACTCCGCCTGGCCAGGGGCGCCGACGACCACATCCTGGGCGGTGAGATCCTGGCCGGCATGGCACACCAGGCCATCTACATGGGCCAGCCCTCACACGCTCTCGACCTGGCCAGGGCCGCCCAGCTGTCCGCCCGCCGCGCCGGCGCGCACACGCTACTGGCCTCCGCCCACGTCCTCGAGGCCCACGCCCACGCGGGCCTGGGCGACGCCCGCTCCTGCGGCGTCTCCCTGCACGAGGCGGAGTGCGCCTTCGACGCCCGCAAGCCCGCCGAGGAGCCCGCGTGGCTGAGTTACTTCGACGAGGCCTACCTGTCCGCCAAGTTCGCCCACTGCTTCCGCGACCTGGGGGAGGGCGAGCGTGCCGTGCGGCAGGCCCGGCGATCGCTCGACATGGACTCCCGGTACGTTCGCGGGCGGATGTTCAACCTGTCGCTGCTGGCCGCCGGGCTGCTGCAGTGCGGGGAGCTGGAGGAGGCATGTTCTGCCGCCGCCAGTGCTTTCGCGCTGGCCGGGGAGCTGCAGTCGGCTCGGACGCGGTCGTATGCGGCGGATCTGCGGCGGCGGCTGGAGCCGTACAAGAACGAGCGCGCTGTGCTGGCGCTGCGCGAGCGGGCGCCGCGCGAGCTCACGGCGGTGTGACTCGTCGCTCCTCGAGACATGGAACGGCCCGGGTGCGCTCATCTTGAGTCCTTTGAGCGCGCCCGGGCCGTTTCCTTGGGCCGTCCTACTTCAGGAGCTCGCCGTTGGGGCCGACGATCTTCTTGGTCGCGGCGTAGTTGGCCTTCGCGTAGACGTCGGCCACCTCACTGTCGAAGATGGCCGAGCTGATGTAGTCGATCCGGCCGTTGCCGTCGCTGTCGAGGAACACACTGGTCACGCCGTTGACGTAGCCGGTGCGCTTGCCGTTGTCGTACCTGATGAGCCACGGGCCGCCGTCGGCGCCGGGGGTCATGGAGCACTTGAGCAGCTGGTGCGTCTCGACCTTGAACGTGTTGACCTGGTAGCTCTTGGTGGCGGTCTTGCCGGCGCACCACTTCGGCGTCACGCCGGAGAACGGCCGGTCACCGTCGGGGTGCGGGGCGGAGGGGTAGCCGAACGCGGTCACCTGCTGGCCGAGCGGCTGGTTCCAGGCCACGCCCTGCCCGCCGACCACGTCGCCCAGGCGGCCCATGTCCTTGGCGATGCCGACCGTGAAGACCGTCTTGTAGTACAGGGTCTTCGTGGATTCCTTGACCCAGTACCCGAGGAAGTAGTGGCTGATCGTGTAGTTCCCGAGAGCGTCGATCTTCCGGTAGCCGAGGCCCTTGTAGGCCTTGTACTCCGACTCCGTCACCTGGTCGACGACGATCTTGTCCGGCTCCTTGGCGCCGTTTCCGTTCCCGGTCGGAGCCTTGTCGTACTGCTCCTTGGAGACTTCCTTGAAGGCGCGCTTCTTGCTCGGGTAGTCGGGACCGACGACGTCGGCGGTCGTGGCGAGCTTGGCCCAGCAGTCGGCCGTCTCGCCGCCGTTCAGGTCCTTGCACTTCTGGTACTCGGCCGGGCTGATCTCGACGTCCTTGGCCCACTTGTCGCCGACCCACTTGTCGAAGTCGGCCTTGGACACCTGCTTCTCGCCGTTGAGCACGAAGCCGTTGTGCACCGCCACGAAGGCGAAGTCGCCGTCGTAGTCGTCGTACGTGTCGAGGTCATACGCCGTGAAGGCGTAAGCGCCCGCGTAAACGCCCCAAGGGGCACGGCCCTTGTAGTAGCCGGGTACGAAGATCCACTTGTCGTAGACGTCGTCCTTGCCGTTGGCGAAGACGCAGTGGCCCGCCGTGGCGACCAGGTTGCGGTTGCGGGCCTGGATGGACGTGGCCGAGCACCAGCGGTACTGGCCCGCCTTGTCGAGGAAGAAGACCTTGCCGATGGTCTTGGGCAGGTTGACGTTCTTGCTCAGGCCGGGCTTGGTGGTGCCGGTCGGGCCCGTCATGCCGGGCTTGCCGTCAGGGGCCCCGTTGCTCCCGGACGACACGATCTTGGGGACGCTCTTGGTGTCGAGGTTGTACTGGGTGGCCTTGCGGAGGGCGGCTCCGTTGGAGTCGAGCCAGAAGTATGCGGCACTGTACGCGTCGGCGGGCTTGGGTAGGAGGTTGTCGGTCGACCAGCTCGGGGCTGCGTTGGCGGGGACGGCGAGGGCGGCGGCGCTCAGGCCGGCAGCTGCTAGGGGGATGAGCAGGCGCTTCACGGGAGGCTCCACAGTTGTCAAAAAGGGTGTAAAGACCCTATCGACACTTCAGTCACTCTGGTAAGGGAAATGACCTGATTTCTCAGCAAAAAGCCGAAGGGCCCGGCAGAAGCCGGGCCCTTCGGGTGAAGCAGGGTTGGTCCGGGGTTTGGACCCCCGGGCCAGGTGCTGTGCGGACTAGCCCAGCTTGCCGGACCAGTTGTTGGAGGCAGCCTTGTAGACAGCAGCCGTCTCGCCGTCGAAGTACGACGAGAAGATGTAGTCGTAGCGGTTGTTGCCGTCAACGTCGCCGAACACAGCGGTGGTGACACCGTTCACGTAGCCGAGACGCTTGGCGTTGCTGTACTTGTACAGCCACGGCGAACCGTTGTAGCCAGGCGTGACGGCGCACTTCAGGCCCACGAGCTCCTCGGCCTTGAGGGCCGGGTACTGCACCCGCTGGGTCGAGGTCTTGCCGTAGCACCACTTCGGCGTGACACCCGTGTAGGGCTTGTTGCCGTCGGGGTGCTCGCCACCGGGGTACCCGAAGGTGCGGACGTACTTGCCGGTCGGCTGGTTCCAGGCGAAGCCCTGACCGCCGACGTTGTCGCCGAGGCGACCGGCGTCCTTGACGAAGCCCTCGATGATGAAGAACGTCGTCCGGTAGTACTTCACCGAGGTGGTGCGCTTCACCCAGTACTTGAGGAAGTAGTGGGTGATGGTGAAGTTGCCCTTGGCGTCGATCTTCCGGTAGCCCGGGCCGGTGTAGCCCTTGTACTGCGACTCGGTAACGGTCTCAGTAACGGTGGCCTGGGTCGCCTGGGCGCCGTTCTTCTGGCCGGTGGGAGCGCCGTCGAACTGCTCCTTGGAGACTTCCTTCAGGACCTTGATCGCCCCGGGGTAGTCCGGGCCGACCAGGTCGTCGAAGTCGCTCGCCTTCGCCCAAGCGTCCGGCGTCTCGCCACCGTTGAGGTCAACGGTCTTCTGGTACTCGGCCTGAGTGATCTCCTCGTCCTTGGCGTCCTTGACACCCTGGTACGCGTCGAACTCGGCCTTGGTGACCTTCTTGGCGGTGCCGCCACCCAGCTTGATGCCGTTGTAAACGGTGACGAACGCGTAGTCGCGGTCGTAGTCCTCGTAGTTGGAGAAGTCGTAGTGGGTGTAAGCCTGCTTACCCACGTAGATGCCCCAAGGAGCGTTGCCCTGGTAGTAACCCGGGACGAAGATCCACTTGTTGAGGACGTCACCGTTCGCACCGGTCTGGTACACGCAGTGACCAGCGGTGGCGACCAGGTTGCGCTGCGCACCCTGGATGGAGGTGGCGGAGCACCAGTACAGCTTGCCGTCACGGCCCTCGAAGAAAACCTTACCGATGGTCTTCGGCAGGTTCACGTTCTGAACCTTGACGGTGGTCTTCTTTTCCTCGCCGATCGGGGCGGTCGAACCCGGCTTGGTGTCGGGCGTATAACCACCCTTCTGGACGATCTTGTCGACTTCCTTGTAGTCGTAGCGGTAGACGGACGCGGCCCGGAGGGCGGCGCCGTTCGCCTTGAACCAGAAGTCGACGGTCTCGGAGACCTTGGTGCTCGGGGTCAGAGCGGTGTCGTCAACGACGCCCGAGGCGGAGGCCGCCGTGCTAGCCAGACCAGCGGCCAGCAGACCGGTGGCCAGGATGGCACCACCGGCGGGGAGGAGGATGCGCTTCACGGTAACTCCTTGCGCTGTCGTGGAACGCCTCTTGCGTCCCATGCGTCAGTAAAGGGATAGCCAGGAACATACAGTGTGGATCTTGGTGACCGGAAGCCGCTTTGGTAGGAAAAGATGCGACAAGCCGGGCGTAACCGTTCTGTGATGTTTAAGCGGCTGATGCACAGGAGCTGAGTGAAGCTCGCCTTGTGACCGTTTGCCCTGATCAACATAAGGAAGTTGTCAGTGTGGCTCGCGGGGCTCGGGTGTCTTATTGATCAAGAGCGAGTGAGCGATGTGATGCAGATCACATTAGATTGATGGCACCGTCTGGGCGTGCTGTGCGTCCAAGGCGCCATCACTTTCGTGGGAACGCAGAAGGGCCCGGCGGGATGCCGGGCCCTTCGCGTGTAACGGTTATACGAACGGTCTATGCCCGGTCGCTATCCGTTACTTAGACAATCTTGCCGGACCAAGCGGCCGCGGCGGACTTGTAGACGGTGTTGGTCTCGCCGTCGAAGTACGGCGACGAGATGTAGTCCACGCGACCGTTGCCATCCTGGTCGTTGAAGGTGCTGACGACACCGTTCAGGTAACCGAGACGCTTGGTGTTGCTGTACTTGTACAGCCACGGACCACCGTCGGCGCCCTCAGTGAAGGCGCACTTGAGGGCCACGTGCTCCTCGATCTTCTTGGCAGCGGAACCCTGCAGCTTCTTCGTGGTGGCGCCGTAGCACCACTTCGGAGTCACGCCGGTGTAGTTCTTGTTGCCGTCGGGGTGAGGAGCGGCCGGGTAACCGAACACGCGGACGTACTTGCCGGTCGGCTGGTTCCAGGCGAAGCCCTGACCGCCGACGTTGTCGCCGAGGCGACCGGCGTCCTTGACGTAGCCCTCGATGATGTAGAACGTCGTCTTGTAGTACTTCACCGAGGTGGTGCGCTTCACCCAGTACTTGAGGAAGTAGTGGGTGATGGTGAAGTTGCCCTTGCTGTCGATCTTCCGGTAGCCCGGGCCGGTGTAGCTCTTGTACTGCGACTCGGTGACGTTCTCAGTAACGGTGGCCTGCTCCGCCTTGGCACCGTTCTTCTTGCCGGTGGGAGCGGCGTCGTACTGCTCCTTGGAGACTTCCTTCAGGACCTTGATCGCCCCGGTGTAGTCGGGGCCGACCAGGTCGTCGAAGTTGGACGCCTTGGCCCAGGCGTCCGGCGTCTCGCCACCGTTGAGGTCAACGGTCTTCTGGTACTCGGCCTGGGTGATCTCGACGTCCTTGGCGTCCTTGACGCCCGTGTACTTGTCCCAGTCAGCCTTGGAGACCTGCTTGGGGGTACCGCTGCCGATCTGGACACCGTTGTAAACGGTCACGAACGCGTAGTCGCGGTCGTAGTCCTCGTACACGTCGAAGTCGTAGTGGGTGAAGGCCTGCTTACCCACGTAGATGCCCCAAGGAGCCCTGCCCTGGTAGTAACCGGGGACGAAGACCCACTTGGACATGACGTCCGAGTTGGTGGCCGTGTCGTACACGCAGTGACCGGCCGTGGCGACCAGGTTGCGGTACTTGGACTGGATCGAAGTGGCGGAGCACCACTTCTTCTCGCCCTTGCTGTTGACGAAGAACACCTTGCCGATGGTCTTCGGCATGTTGACGTTCTGGACCTTGGCGGTGGTCTTCTTCTCTTCGCCGATCGGAGCCGTCGAGCCGGGCTTGGTGTCCGAGCTGTAGCCGCCCTTGCTCTGCAGCTTGGTGACGTCGCCCTTGTCCCAGACGTTGGACTCCTTGGCGGCCCGGAGGGCAGCACCGTTGTTGTCGGCCCAGAAGTCAGCAATGGCCTTAGCGTTCGCCGCACTCGCCGCCATCGGGTCGCTGGCAACGTCGCTTGCGGCCTGGGCGTTACCGGCGAGGCCGGCAGCCAGAAGGCCGGTAGCCACGATGGCGCCACCGGCGGGGATGAGGATGCGCTTCAAGGGAACTGCTCCTTGCTCTGTCGTGGGTCGCAACTTGCGTCCCATGCGTCAGTAAAGGGATAGCAAGGAACATAGCGTGGTGATCTCCGCAGGTGGAACCCGGTTTGAGCGATCTGGTAGTCACCCTTACCGTCGTTACCGTGCTGTTACCAGTCAGTGATCTTCGCGCGGAGTGATTGGATAGTCACGTTTTCGCAGGGTATGGAGGGGTTGTGGCTGATGGGACTGAAGTGCCGTTAGTGGTCCGACACAAAGCGTTACCGCCGAAACGTGACTCAGATCACAGGAACCAGATTGGCACCTCGTCCGTCTAACTCGCTCCAATCCTCACAGGTGATCTTCAGATTGGGCTCTGGGGGCGCTCAGATCGCCGTCTCGGGGCACTGGAATCGGCGCGTGAACCGGCCACGTGACGCCATTTAGAGGCAGCAGTGCCGGCGACACCTATATAGAGGGGTCATCTCAGGCCGGTCGCCGAGTCGGTCTCGCCGGCGGTCGGTGGCCCGTTCCAGGCGAGATCGGCTGCCTCCTGGCCTCAGGCGAGGGGGCGACAACGAAAGATGCCGTCCTCGCCCGTGGAGGGGGCGGCGAGGACGGCCGTCGGCGGTCAGGCGGGGCTTCAGTGGGTCTGCCCCAGCCTGATCTATCGAGAACTGGGCGCTTGAGGCGCCTCAGCGAGGGTTGTGTTCCGCAGCTGAGTGTCACCGGCCGCAGGAGGAGGGTCGGCTGCCCGTGCGATCGGCTGCTCGGGATGAGCCTGAGCCGTCGTAGGGAGTCTGCCCGAGTGCGGATGTCAGACCAGCCGTGCAGGCAATCGTCTAGGTCAGGTCCGCAAGTCGGGTCGCAGCGGCCTTTCGTGGCTCAAAGGTCTCTCTGCCTGACTATCGCCGCCAGGTGGGCGCGCAGGCTTGCCAGCACCGGATCGCCGACGGCCCGCTTGTGGCGTGGATGCTGTGTGACCTCTGGAGCTTCGCGCTGGTTGACGCGTGCCGCGTTGTTCTGGGCGGTCTCGACCGCGGCCAGCAGTCGTCGCCAGGTGCCATCCGCGGTCCAGTGGCGGTCTCGCCGGTAGATGGTCACCCAGCACCCGAACCGATCAGGCAGATTACGCCACCGCAACCCCGTGCGGGCCTGGTAGAGCACACCGTTGATCATCATCCGGTGCTCATCCCGTCGGTCTCCACGCCTTTCGCCCGGTGGCAGCAACGATGTCAGCCGCTCCCACTCGGCGTTCGTCAGATCGCCTCGATGCATGAGCTCATCGTGACAAGGTAAACACGCTACGTCAGCAAATTCAAAAAAGATCTTCGTGCGAAGTTTGCCGATCAAGTGCAGAAAGCTGTCAAGGGGCCGCAGCTATCAGGACAACCGTTGCGAACTGGGCCGCCGCAGGCCACCCCGCCCCGGGGTGGCCTGCCTGCGTCACCGCGTCATGGCGCGGGGTTGACGTAGAAGGTGTAGGTGCGTGGCGCGCTCGTGTAGCCGGCCCGGTCGACGCTCAAGACCGTCAGGACGTTGCTGTCGGGTGTGTCGGGTGTCAGGGAGACCCTGGCCGACCCGTCCTCGCCGACCGGGACGTCCACGTTTGCGCCGGAGTTGAGGATGTAACGGTAGGCGACGATGTCCTGCGCGCCGTTCAGCTCGAAGACGAACTCCCCGGGAACGCCGACTCCGCCGCCGTACTGCTGCTGCGGGTAGACCTCTGAGGAGACGAGCGGTGCGGGGTTCCGGCTGACCCTGAACGAGTAGTTTTTCTCCGGGCCGCGGTTGCCGGCGCGGTCGATGCTGCTCACGGTCAGTGTCTTGGGGAAGGGGGTGTAGCGGGTAGGCGTGATCGTCACAGTGGCTGTCCCGTCCGCACCGACCGTCACGGTCCCGGAGGCCGGAGCGTCAGAGCTCAATCTGTAGTCGTAGGCGACGACGTCGTCAGAACCGTTGGGCGAGAAGACGAACTCGCCGGGTGTGCCTACCCGCGCCCCCACCGCGTTCTCCGGATAGGCGGCAGACGACACCGCCGGTTGCGCGGGCCGCGTGGTGTCGACCGTGAACTCCTGCCACTCGCTCCACTCGCTGGCGTCGCTGAGCAGTTCAATCTCGCCCTGCGCCTGGTACTGGTCCTCGGTCCGCACCCGCCACTTGTACTGCCCGCCATCGGAGAGCTGGCCTTCAGGGATGGGCACACAGTGCCTGTAGCCGGGGTGGCTCTGATAGCTCAAGGCTTCGCCGAGTTCTGCGCCGGCGGCGTCGGCCCATTGGAAGCGGGCCCGGACCTGCTGTCCCGAGTCAGCATCGGTCAGCTTCGCGCCCAGAGCCGGCGTGGTGGTCGGAACGTAGACAGCGGACGAAAGGGGCGACTCACACCAGCTGTAGTCTCTTGCGACGCCCAGCTCGGACGGCACGTCGGGGATGCTGTTGTAGTCGATGCTCAGCCATGGGATCCGCAAACGGCCGAAGTACGGGTGGTTGATCAGGTCGCTCTCGAGAATGTGCAGGTCAGGAGGGCCGACTTCCTTGGCGGCACGCAGTCCGAAGGTGAGGTGCTCGACGCCGTGCGCGGCCGCCTCCTTGACGACATCGCTCGCCCGCCAGCTGAAGAAGCAGACCCCGTATTTGTCACTCGTCGTGGTGGCGGGGATCTTGGTCAGCCATTTCGGCTGGTTGAACCAGGTCGTCTTCGGAGAGATGTCTTCGGTCAGCCACAACTCGACAGTGGGCTCGCATACTCCGCTGTTCTGATATGCCTGGAAATAGGCGCTCAGAATCTTCTTCCCGTGAACGCGCGAGGTGTCCATCCGGAAGAAGGAGCGGAAGATGTCGTGGGGGTTCGCACCGATGCCCACGAGCGCGTCCTCGCTACTGTTCCAGTAGGAGGTGAAGGGGTGCTTCACCGACACGTACGTCCAGGCGAGCTTCTCCCCGCCGGTCGGCTCCGCTGCTTGAGCCGCGCCCGACGGCAAGACCGCCATCGTCATGAGCATCGCGGCCACTACGGTGAGGGATGCGCTAGATAAGCGCGGCAAACGTGGCTTCATCGAACCTTCCAGAGATCCCCGTTGGATGACCGCCGTCGATCACCGTTTCCCCGTTGCCGTGGTGACAGGCGGTCCTAGATTGAAGATAGGAGCGGGAAAGAAGCGCGGAGAGCGTCGCTCCAGCACCAAATCAATAACGGTGGACTTCTCGCTTCGCCGCCGCCCCGGAATGACGAGTGGGACCGTCCAGTTCGGCATCAGTAACGCAATCAGAGGGTGAGAAGATCCATACCGTCATGCCAACCCGATGCGCGCCCTGGACGCCTAAAAGGGCCGCCACGTCCCCGGCAAGACATGCCGCAGCGTTGCCACATGACGGTTGAACTGTAGGCGGTGGTGGCGCCGCCGGGGGCGGTCCAGGAGGTGAGCCGTCCGGCGTGGTCGTAGGTGTGGGCGTGGTGATCTTGGCGAGTTGGGTGCCGGAGCCGTTCTTCAGCGTCTGACCGGTGACTCGGTCCGTGTTGTCGTAGTCGATGGTCTGCGTGCTGGCAGTGGCGGTGATGGTCTTCAGCCGGCTGGCTCTGTCATAGCCGTAGGTGAAGGTGGCGGTGCCGGCGGCGTGGATGCGCTGGGTGGGGTTGCTGAGCTCGTCATAGCCGTAGGCGGTCTCGGATCACGGCGTCCACCTGGGGAAAACACCCCATGATCCATTCCGCGTGTATCCCGTGACCAGCGACAAACGGCCGCTCAGAGCTGCCTACGGCTGCATGCCCCCGAAACGCAGAAGAGGCCCCGAAGGGCCTCTGATCTGCACTTACTGCTGGTGGCAGGTGCAAGGTTCGAACTTGCGTAGGCTGAGCCGACGGTTTTACAGATCCCTGTCTACCGAGCTATCACATAACGCCTGACGTGCTAAAACGCCGTGGAAACGGACAGGTGGAGACGATCGCAAGCATGAGCCGCTTGTTCCTAGCGCCGGGCTGCCGGGGACGGTTGCTGAACTCATCCTCCGTCACACGAGTAAACAAACGAGTTGACGCGCGAAGCGAGGGCCGACGGTAAGGCTGGGGCCCAGAGCCGATACACCGCAGGAGAGCATGGACGGTCACCATCGAGTTCGCCTTCACTTACACCTCACGGCAACCGTGCTGCGCGCCGCGGGACAGGCGTATCGCTCCACCGCCTACCTGTACACCGAGGACCCACAGAGGATCCGGCCCAGGACAGCCTCGGGACCTGCATGACCGTGCTGAGCCGACCGCGAGCATGGCGGCTGATCCGGTGCGATGCAGGCCCTTCCACAGCGTGGCAACTGCCGGTGATCGGGGCGCTCGGAGAATCTCACCTCCGGGCGCCCGCAAGTTATCCTATTCAGGAAGGATAAATAGAAGCCCTGAAACGGCGATTCCCAAGATTGCAGAGAAAACCTGCATGATGCGCGATTGAACCGGCAAGGCGCAGGAAATGATAGCGGGAATATAGGCAAACTGCAGCATCCAGCGAACGATTATGAGCATGTCCTTGTCTACCTCGGCTGCGGACATGTCATCCCACCATGCATATTCGTAAACCGGAATTAGCTGGCTGGATATGGCAAGCAGAGCAGCCGTCGCAAACATTAGCGCCCAGAGAACTCTCCAGATGACCAATCCTGCGGTGCCGTCGGATCGACGCCCGTCAACAGTTGTAGTCACATAACCTTCCTCATGCGCTCACGACAGCGCCGTAAATAAGGTGCTTCACGCTCGGCAAGGACTTCATGAAGCGTTCGGCATATGCCCGCGCGTCCGGACCTGACAATTATAGGCCGTTGCAACACGGCGCACCTCCGACTCTGTCCAGGCGCCTCCCTTTTGGCGTGTAGGTTACTCAGATGCTTAGCGCCAAGGAACAGCCCCCCGCCGGGCTCTCGAGTAGATCGATGATCTGCCACGCCAGAGTCGCGTTCGCTGACGTATAGCCCAAAAGAGATTTCGCAAGCCTAAACTGAATGGAGAGTGGACCAAAAGAAGTATCCAGGGCCTTTTCTTTTTGGCCTCTGAGTAGCCGAATATTGAAAGCCTGTCGACCCACAGGAGGCCGCCGCCCACATAGACCTCGCGGCCCTGTCGGTCATGGTCCACGGCCGCGACCGCAAGGTCGTCGAGGCGTTCACCACTGCGCTGGCCGACGTGACCGATGAACACTCTCCGGATTACTATGAACACGCCTACAGCATGTCCGCGCCCGAGATCCGCCGCCTCATGGAGGAGATCATGAAGTCCGCGTCCACCAAATGGCCGGTCTACAGCCCCTTCGCCCGCGAGCACTTCGGCCGCGGCCTCGCGGAAGGAACGGTGAAAGGCAAGGCGGAAGAGGCAGCCAGGTCGGTGCTGCTGGTGCTGGCTGCCCGCGGCCTTGACGTTCCGGATGACTCACGTGCCCGGATCATCGCCTGTGCCGACCTTGCCCAACTCGAAACCTGGGTTACTCGCGCGGCCACCGCTCAGTCCATCCAGGATCTGTTCAACGAAGCCGGCGGATAGCACGGCCCTCTGGGAGGTGCTGTCTGGAACCACTGGCGCGAAGCGCTCCCTCTTGTGGAAGGCCATGCCCCTCGGCAGCCTGAAAGGTGCCGTCTGGCGCGTGGCTGTGCCTAGACGTACCAAGGCGAGGGCCTCGGCTACCCGCCGAGGCCCTCGCCGTTCCCCTGGTAGGGCTTACTTGTACAGCTCGCCGTTCGGGCCGACGATCTTGCCGGACCACACGTCCTTGGCCGCGTTGTACACCGCAGCCGTCTCACCGTCGAAGTACGGCGACGTGATGTAGTCGATGCGGTCGTTGCCGTCCTGGTCCGCGAAGGTGCTGGTCACACCGTTCACGTAGCCCAGGCGCTTCGCGTTGCTGTAGTTCGAGAGCCAGGGGCCGCCGTCGAACCCGGGGGTCACGGCGCACTTGAGGCCGATGTGCTCCTCGATCTTGAGCCAGGGGGCGCCGACCGCCTTCGCGGTGGTGTTGCCGTAGCAGTTCTTCGGCGTGACGCCGCTGTAGACCTTGTTGCCGTCCGGGTGCGGGGCCGCCGGGTAGCCGAAGGCGCGGACCGGCTTGCCGGTGGGCTGGTTCCAGGCGATGCCCTGGCCGCCGACGTTGTCGCCGAGGCGGCCCGCGTCCTTCGACTGCAGGATGTAGTGGCGGCCGCCCCACGAGCGCTTCGGGCCGGTGAAGCGCGCGTACTCCTTGCTGTCCACCCGCTTGGCGCCGTTGAACTGGATGCCGTTGTAGACCGCGACGAACGCGTAGTCGCGGTCGTAGTCCTCGTACGTGTCGAAGTCGTAGTGGGTGAAGGCCTGCTTGCCCACGTAGATGCCCCACGGGGTCTTGCCCTCGTAGTAGCCGGGGACGAAGACCCAGTAGTCCAGGAGCGCCTTGTTGCTGTCCGTGTCGTACACGCAGTGGCCGGCCGTGGCGACCAGGTTGCGGTAGTTGGACTGGATCGAGGTGGCCGAGCACCAGCGGAACTTGCCCGAGCCGTCGACGAAGAAGACCTTGCCGATGGTCTTGGGGAGGTTCACGTTCTGGGCCGAGCCGGTCGACTTCGACTCGCCGGTCGGCGCCGTGGTGCCGGGCCGGCCGTCGGGGGTGTAGCCACCCTTGGAGACGACCTTGCGGACCTCTTTCGCGTCCCACGTGTACTGGGTCGCGTGGCGGAGCGCGGCTCCGTTCGACGCGAGCCAGAAGGAGGCGACGGACACGGCCCTGGACGTGCTGCCGGCCATGGGGTCGCGGGAGACGTCGCCGTCAGCCTGCGCCGTACCGGTCAGACCTACGGCGAGCAGGCCAGTCGCGAGGACGGCTCCGCCGGCGGGCAGAAAGATTCGCTTCAAGGTAACTCCAGGTTGCGCTGACACGAGGCGCCTCTGCACCTCCAAAACTCAGCAAACGGACAGCCCGGAATTTACAGGTTTGACCGTGGGAGTATGAATTTTAGGTAGATCATGTCAGCGCTCCCACGAGGCGCCGAGACCGTACCGAGACCAAGGATTGGCTGATCACCAGCAGTGATTGGCCGGTTGCTGTTATTTAGGTCACATTTGCCGGGGTGGTCAGTGCGGCGGCGCGTCGGTAGACCTCTCCGGCGGTGGTGTCGAAGTACGGGGACGACACCGCGTCATACCGGTCTTTCGCGTCCCTGTTCCAGGTCAGGCTGTTGACGCCGTTCAGGCTGCCGAGCCCGCGGTCCTCGTTGTAGCCGATAAGCCAGGCGCCGCCGCTCGCGCCGGGGCTGAAGTCGCACGACAGCAGCTGTACGCCCTTCTGCAGGTCGAGGCTGACGGCCGAGGTCCAGCGGGTGGGGCCTTGCTTGCACATCTTCAGGGACTTGCCGTCGTACGGGTGGCTGCCGTCAGGCTGCGCGCCGGCCGGGTAGCCGAAGGCGGCCACCATGTACGTGCCCGGCTTCTTGTTGAGCTCGATGCCCTGGCCGCCCACGTTGTCCTGGAGCCGCCCGACGTCCTCCATGACGTAGCCGCCGTCCTTGGCCGTCCACTTGAAACCGCGGTGCACGGTCACGAAGGCGTAGTCGAAGTCGTAGTCTCCCTTGCCGGTCCAGTCCTCGTGCATGCTGATCGAGGCGCCCACGTAGATGCCATGGGGCGTCTCGCCGTTGGGGCCGGGATTGGGGACGAAGATCCAGTACTCGGCCGCCTTGGCCTGGCGCGGGTCGTAGGCGCAGTGTCCGGCCGTCGCGACGACGCTGCGGTTCTTGGCCGCGACCGCGCTGGCGGAGCACCAGTACGTCTTGTCCCCGAACCGGAAGAAGACCTTGCCCATGGTCGTCGCGGCTGAGCCCTTGCGCGGTGGCGTCGGTGCCACGGGCTGAGCTGCGGTCGCCCGCGTGACCGGGGACGTCACCTGTGTGGCGGGGGTCGAGGAGTCCGGGGTGGACGAGGGCGCCGGAGTGGCCGCGGCGCCCGGCGTGGCCGGGCTGTAGCTGTCGGCGTTCTTGAGCTGTTCGGGCTTCCAGTAGTCGGCGACCCGCTTCACGTCCGCTGCGGTCCTGGCCAGCGTGACGGCGAACACCTTGCTGTCGCGCGCGGCGCTCGCGACCCCCGTGAAGGCAGGCAGCAACAGCAGCGCGCTGCTGAGCGCAGCGGCCACCAAGTGCCTGGCCCGGGGGATCATGAGAATGCCTTTCTTGGGGTTGTAAGGGTGGATTTTTCCAGATGAACACGTGGTATTGCAGCCAGGATAGACATTCGTTACCTGATCAGGGTGCATGGCAGGCTATAAGGCTACTGTCAGGCAAGGCATAAATGATCATTGTTTCTTGGCGTTTTCGCAGGTCAGAGCGGGTGCTGGAGTGTGTTGAATTGCAGCGACTCCGTGCTGCCTCAGTGGCGAACGCCTCATTGGCCGCGCCTCAGGGGAAGGCCCCGGTTCCGGGGAACCGGGGCCCAGGGTGCCGGCCTGATCAACGGAAGTTGCCGGTCCAGCGGTTGGCTGCTGCCTTGTAGACCTTGTAGGTGTCGGTGTTGAAGTACGGCGACGAGATGTAGTCGTAGCGGTCGTTGCCGTCGGTGTCCCACGCGACGCTGTTGACGCCGACCAGGTAGCCGGTGCGCGACGCGCTCTTGTAGTTGTAGAGGAACGGTCCGCCGCTCGCGCCGGCGGTGAAGGAGCACTTGAAGCCGATGTGCTCCTGCAGGTTGTACTTCTTGGCCTCCGGCATCGGCCTGGTCTTGCCGTAGCAGAACTTCATCGTGCGCCCGGTGTACGGCTTGTCGCCGTCGGGGTGCTCGCCCGCCGGGTACCCGAACGAGAACACGTTCAGCTTCGTGCTCCTGTTCCAGGTGAAGCCCTGGCCGCCGACGTTGTCACCGAGCCGGCCGACGTTCTTGACGGTCCACTGCCAGCGGTTGTTGACCTTCTCCCAGTTGACCTTGATCCCGTTGTAGACGTTGACGAACGCGTAGTCGAAGTCGTAGTCCTCCTTCACCACGAAGTCGTCGTGCGCGTTGAACGTCTTGGCGGCGTAAATGCCGTAGGGCGCCTTGCCCTCCCAGACATTGTTGCCGTCCCAGTACGACGGGATGAAGATCCAGTTGTCGTAGAAGGTGTTCTTGCTGGTGTCGTAAACGCAGTGGGCGGAGGTCGCCACGAGGTTGCGGTACTTGCCCTGCACCGAGCTGGCCGAGCAGTAGCGCCAGCTCCTCGGGTCACGCGGGTCGGCCTTGGGCAGCGTGAAGAACACGCGGCCGACCGTGTTCGGCAGGTTGACCTGCTTGCTCTTCTTGGCCTTCGTCTTCTCCTCGCCGATCGGCGCGACGGATCCCGGAGGGCCGTCGGGGGCGTCGTTGGTGCCCTTGACGCCCTTGGAGGTCAGGTCGAGGCCGTCGTCGTAGTCGGTGGCCAGCTTGATGCGGTCGGGTGTCCAGAACTGGACCGCCTGCTCGGCGGGGGTGGCGGAGTTCCGGGACACGACATCTGAGGGTGCGGCCGCGCTCGCCGCGGTGCCGCCGATCGTGCCCGCGGCCAGCCCGACGGCCACCAGGCCGGCGAGCGGGATCGCGATGCGCCTTGCTCGGGAAAACATGGAGCTCCTCTCAGCTTTCGGCGGCCCAGAGCGGGGTTCTGCGCCCCGGTGGGCCAGGAAAACGATCGGAACGTTAATGAATGGCGCAAGCGGGCGGCCAGGAAACGACGTGAAAAAGCATGGCCCGGTTCCATTCCGTTATAGAAATAGCGAAATCGCATGTATTCCTGATTGGCATCTCCGCAGGTAGTGGTATCGGTTATTTGTCTGCAGTAACAGCGGTAACTCGCATTATCAAATGCCACTTCCCAGCCATCCGAACCTTGTTCTGGTTAGATGACTTTTCATGGACCCTCGCACCCCCTGTCTCATTGGCATCGCGCAACGCACCATTCGCGAGCAGCCCGGCCCCGAACCGCTCGATCTGTGGGAGGAGACGGCCCGCGCGGCCGTCGGCGACGCCCGGCTCCCCGTCGAGCGGCTCGACTCGATCCAGATCGTCTACACCGACTCCTGGCAGTACGACACCCCGGTCGGCCGCCTCGCCGAGCGCCTCGGCGCGACGCCGCGCCACCGCGCGTACTCCAAGGTCGGAGGCACGGCTCCGCAACTGCTCATCGGCGAGGCCGCGGCCAGGATCGCGGCGGGCGACATCGATTCCGCGCTGGTCACGGGGGCCGAAGCGCTCGCGACGCGCAGGGCGTACCGGCAGGCGGGCGAGCACGTGCCGTGGAGTCATCCCGCCGTGCCCAAACCCCCTTACGGGTGGGAACGCCCGCCGCACCCGTCCGCGCTGGCCCACGCGCTGTTCCTGCCGGTGCACACCTACGCGATCATGGAGACGGCGCGGCGGGCGGCGTTCGGGCTCACGGTCGAGGAGGAGATGCGCGACAGGGGCCGGATGATGGCGCCGATGACCGAGGTGGCCGCCGCGAACCCGTACGCCTGGCGCAGGACCGTCCGCACCCCCGACGCGCTCGCGCACGACGACCGTTTCGTCGGCTGGCCCTACACCAGGAGCACGGTGGCCGTGCTGGAGGTGGACCAGGCGGCGGCCGTCGTCCTGGCCAGCACTCGGCTGGCCGACCGGCTCGGGGTGCCCGCCGAGCAGCGCGTGTACCTGCGCGGATGGGCATACGGGGAGGACACCTGGGAAGTGGCCGCGCGGCCCGCGCTCGGCGCCTCGGAGGCGATCGGCGAGGTGGCCGATGCCGCCTTCCGGCGGGCTGGGCTCGGGCGGGACGACATGGACGCGCTGGACATCTACAGCTGTTTCGCGGTCGCGCTGCGGCAGGCGTGCGACGCGATCGGGCTCGACCCGCTGGACCGGCGCGGGCTCACGGTCACCGGCGGGCTGCCGTACGCGGGCGGGCCGGCCAGCGACTATGTGCTGCACTCCACGGCGACCATGGCGGGGCTGCTGCGGGCACGGCCGGGGCACGGGCTGGTGAGCGGGGTGGGGATGCATCTGACGAAGCACACGTACGCGGTGTGGTCCAGCGAGCCGGGTGGGCGGCTGGGGAGCGCTTCGCCGGTGTTCGTGGCCGAGGAGGTGCCTCTTGTGGACGCCTTTGACGGGGGCGGGGTGGTGGCCGGGTACACGGTCGCGCACGCGCGGGACGGGGCCGCCGAGAGAGGGATTCTCGTGGTCGACGTGCCTGGTGGTCGCGCTTATGCGGTGGTGGAGGAGGCCGAGCTGCTGGCGGAGGCGGAGTCGCGGGAGCTGGTGGGGCAGCGGGTGCGTCTTGTGACCGACGGGAAGGTCAATGTAGCCGCGTGGTGACCTAAAGTGGATGCCAAATCCGTGACCGTGTGACTACTGTCCGGTGTTGACATTTTTATGTCACAGGCGGACGCTGGAGTCATGCGGAGGACAACTGTGCGCATCGACGAGACGCTCCTCAACGAGGCGAAGGCGTACGCGGCACGTAACGGACGCAGTCTCAACTCAGTGATGGAGGATGCCTTGAGGCAACTGCTCAACCGGTCCACGGAGGTCGCTGAGCGGCCCCGCGTGGAGCTGATCACTTCCAACTGCAAGGCCGGGTTCCAGCCGTGGGTCCAGGAACGTCTCGACGCCGGCGAGAAGCTGGAGCACATCGTCTGGGACCTCGACGACGAGGAGCGTTTCCCGGAGCTGCGCCATGCTGCTCGCTGACATCAACGTCCTCGTCAACGCCTTCCGGCACGAGTCCGCCGATCACGATCGCTGCCATGCGTTCGTGGAGGAGATGGTGAACGGCGACTCGAGCTACGCAGTGAGCGACTTCGTCGTCAACGGCTTCATCCGGACGGTGACCAACCGGCGCGTCTACAAGGACCCCGACGACCTCGAGCGTGCCCTGACCTTCGCCGAGACCTATCGCAACCAGCCGCAGGCGTCGGTGGTCACGCCGGAGGCGAGGCACTGGGGGATCTTCAGTCGGCTCTGCCGTCAGGCGGGCGCTACCGGCAACCTGGTCCCCGACGTCTACCTCGCCGCACTCGCCATCGAGCACGGTTGCGAATTCGTGTCCTGCGACAAGGATTTCGCCAGGTTCGAGGGCTTGCGTTGGAGGTCGCCACTCAACTGAACTGAGGTGAAGGGGCGCGAGCCCTCACTACTCGGCTAGGAACGTCGTGGCTGACCAGTTCGACGTCATCGAGCAAGGCGCGCGAGGTCGCCGCCGGTGGATCGGGCTGGTCGCGCTGCTCGCGCTCTTATTGATCCCGGTCGTCAGCCTGCTGGCCAGCCGGGATCCCGGCCCACAGCCGTCGGCGACGCCCACCCCCGGGCCCATCGGGTCGCTCACCAGGATCGGCGGTGCCCCCAACCTCCTGAACGCCCCGGCCAGGGCCAAGGGCGGCGACGAGGTCATCGAGGTGGTGTTCCCGCACGGGGTACGGGCCGAGGTGCGTTACCCCGCCGAGCTCGGCCTCGGCGAGATGGGGTCACGGCCGTTCCAGGGTGCCTGGATCGACGGGCAATACCGGCAGTTCACAGCCCCGTACAGCGGTGAGTTCGAGGTGACCAAGGGCGGTGAGCCGATCAGGCACTACACGCCCAACGTCACCCTCTGGCCCCGTCAAGCGGGGAGCGGCTACTACGGACAGGTGCTGCTGTTCGCGTTCGGGCGGTGGCGGCTGGCGATGTCCGACCGGGGGCAGGGGCTGACGTTCGACCAGCGGATGGCGCTGGCGAAAGGGCTGAAGGGGCGGGTGACGAAGGACGGTTACCTCGTGCTGTCGGCCAAGGAGCCCGTGCGGCTCGCCAAGCCGGGGGAGACCGTGCAGGGGGAGCCGGTGGGGCCGCAGCTCTGGTTCGGCGGTGGCGTGGGGGAGGTGGTCGCGCTCGTGCCCACGCCCGACTGCAAGAAGCGAGCCAGGGTGCCGGCGGTCATCAGGGGGCGAGGGCGGTCTGCCGACTCGGTGTGCCGGGGTGACGTGCTGGTCGCCGTCACGGGGTCGCAGCCGTTCAGGAAGAAGGCGATCGAGGGGATCGGCATCACGCTGAAGTAAGGCGGTCCGGGGAAAGGCAGGGGCGCTGAAGTAAGGTGCGGCCATGTTCGCCGTAACCGCCACACAGACCGACCCCGACAACCCACTCGCCGGGCTGACGCTCGGCGAGCATCCGGAGCCGAAGGTCCCGGACGGATGGACGACCGTCTCCGTGCGGGCGGCCGCACTCAACCACCACGACCTGTGGACGCTCAAAGGCGTCGGCATCAGGCAGGACCGGCTGCCGATCGTGCTCGGCTGCGACGCAGCGGGAGTGGACGAGGACGGCAACGAGGTCATCGTGCACTCCGTGATCGGCACCGGCGCGGACGAGACGCTCGATCCCAGGCGCTCGCTGCTGTCCGAGCTGCACGACGGTACGTTCGCCGAGCGCGTGGCCGTCCCGCGCCGAAACCTCGTGCCGAAGCCGCCCGCCCTCAGCTTCGAGCACGCCGCCTGTCTGCCCACGGCCTGGCTGACGGCGTACCGGATGCTGTTCGACAAGGCCGGGCTCGAGCCCGGCTCCACCGTGCTGGTACAGGGCGCGGGCGGTGGCGTCGCCACCGCGCTGATCGCGCTCGGCAGGGCCGGCGGCTACCGGGTCTGGGCGACCAGCCGTTCCGAGGAGAAGCGCGAACGTGCCCGGGAACTCGGCGCGGATCAGGTGTTCGAGCCGGGCGCGCGACTGCCCGAACGGGTCGACGCGGTCATGGAGACCGTCGGGCAGGCCACGTGGGACCACTCGCTCAAGTCGCTCAGACCCGGTGGGCGCATCGTCGTCTCCGGCGCCACCAGCGGCGCGGTCCCGCCCGCCGACCTGAACCGCGTCTTCTTCCTGCAGCTGTCCGTCATCGGCTCCACGATGGGCACGCGAGACCAGCTCCAGCGGCTGGCGGTCTTCCTGGAGCAGACCGGCGTACGGCCCGTCGTCGACCGGGTGCTGCCGCTGGCGGACGCGCATGACGGGTTCGCCGCCATGGCCGCAGGGGAGATCTTCGGAAAGATCGTTTTCGCCGTATGAATAAGTAAAGGGTTACTTTTGTGGCTCCTGGGTGATACAAGCATGAGTGGGGTTGTCTCACCCGGGAGGCCGTCATCATGGAGGTCGAGCCCTTCGGCCCAGGTTCGATGCACTGGGACACCGCCGGCGAATATCGCAACCTGCTCGTCGCCGGCAGTGCGCTGGTCATCCAGACGATGCACCCGGCTGTCGGCGCGGCCGTCGCAGAGCACTCCACGTACAAGGATGATCCGTGGGGGCGGCTCACCCGCACGCTCGTCTCCATCCAGAAATGGGTGTACGGCGGGGCGGACGGCCCGGCCGAGGGCCGGCGGCTCAGAGAGCTGCACAAGCCGATCAGTGGGGTGGACGAGCTCGGCAGGTCGTACCACGCGCTGAACGGCGAGGCGTGGGCGTGGGTGCACCTGTCGCTGTTCGAGCGGTTCGTCACGCTCCGCCGCTATTTCGGCACCCCGTTCACCGTCGAGCAGCAGCGGCGGCTCTACGCCGAGTCGCGACAGCTCGGCGCGATCCTGCGGGTGCCTGAGCGCGAGATGCCCCCCGACCTGGAGGCCTTCTGGCGGTACTTCGACGAGATGGTGGCCCACCGGCTGGAGGCCCACCCGACCGCGCTCGACGTGCTGTCGGTCCTGCGCGGCACACCGGCGCCGCCCGGGCTGCCGAGGCCGCTGCGCCGGTTGTGGACGCCGGTCGGGGCCGGATCGGGGGAGTTCAACCACTTCGTGACCGTGGGCACCTTGCCGCCCGCCGTACGGCGGAAGCTGGGGCTGCGGTGGACGGCACGGGAGGAGCGGCGGCTACGGCACCTCGGGCACGCCGTGGCCGTGCTGACGCCGCGCCTGCCCGAACGCCTGCGGTACATGCCCATCGCCTACCACGCCCGCAAGGCCGAACGGAGCTCGCGCCGCCTGGAGCGGCAGCTCCGCTCGGCATGACCAACCGCCCGGCCCAGCGTCCCGGAGGGGTTCAGCGTCCCGAGGGCATGGGCGAGGGTCAGCGTTCGAGGATGTCCCGGACGCGGCGCCTCGCCTCGTCGAGCGCCGTACGCAGCTCCGCCAGCTTCTCCGGCGTCAGCCGGGCCTCCGAGGCCTCCTCGCGGGCCTCGGCGACGAAGTCGGCCAGCAGCTCGCCCAGCTCCGCGTCGAGGTCGGCGCGGTTCTTGGGCGCGCCTCCGAGCGTGGACCAGACCTCCGACCAGATCCTGCGCCACTCCCTGCTGAGCCGGTCTCCCTCGTCCTGCCAGTGGTAGGCGTGCTCCATCCACTGCCGCTTCTGCTGCTCCTTGAGCCGCTTGAAGTCCTCCTTCTGCTGCTCCTTGAGTCGCTTGGTGCCTTCCCCGGTCCCCGTGCGGACGTCCTTGGCCATCCGCGTCAGCTCGTCACGCAACGACCTGACCGTGTCGCGGACGTCCTCCTTGACCTCGCGGGCGATGTCGCGTACCGAGGCGGAGATCTCCTGCTCGAGGTCGTCGAGCTCGTCCAGCCGGGCGTTCAGCTCCTCGCGGCCCTTGTCGGTGATCGAGAACACCTTCTTTCCCTCGACCACCTCGTGCGTCACCAGGCCCTCTTCCTCCAGGCGGGCCAGGCGCGGATAGATCGTGCCAGGAGAGGGGGAGTAGACGCCGAGGAAGCGGTCCTGGAGCAACCTGATGACCTCGTAGCCGTGACGCGGGCTCTCCTCCAGCAGCTTGAGCAGGTACAGCCGGAGCCGGCCGTGACCGAAGACAGGGCTCATTCCTTCTCCCCCTTGAGCAGCGCGACCTCGCCGGAGATCGTGGTCGCCGACAGCGACGCCATGCCGCCGCCCAGCCGGCCCGACATCGACTTGGAGCCGGGGCCGTGCATGTTGGACAGTTCGTCGAACGTGCTGACCAGCCTCCCGGAGGTGGACCGCACGCTGACGTCCGTCTCCACGTTTTCCGGCAGCCTGACCAGGATGGCACCGGAGACGCTGTTGAGCGTCACATGACCCGTCGGCCGCAGCGCCAGGTCGGCCGTGATCCGGCCGGACACGGTGTTCGCCCTCAGCCTGCGCGGGGTGCCGTCGGCCACGGTCAGGTCGCCGGAGACGCTCTTGAACGCCAGGTCGCCGTCCATGGCCCGGCTCTCCACGGGGCCCGAGACGGTCGTGGCGCTCACGTCACCGCTGACGCCGTCGAGCACGATCTCCGCGGACACGCTCCTGACCTGGGTCATCTTCTCGAACCCGGCCACCACGGCGGGCGCGGAGACCACCCCGGCGTTGACCGTGCAGTCCTTGGGCACCGCGATCGTCAGGACCGTCCTGCGCCGGTCACGCCGCAGCCAGCCGAGCAGGCCGTCCCAGGTGAGGTCCTTGTAGGCGACCGTGAGCGCCCCGGTGTCCTCGTCGTACGTCACCAGCAGCGGGGACGCCGACTCGATCTCGGCCACCTCCACTGTGGGCGGGCCGTCACTGGCGAGCACGTCCAGCCGGCCGGCGACGATGCGAACGTCGAGCGACTTCACTGGACCGAACGTCAGCTGTTCCGGTGCATCGATCGTCCACTGTTGCATTGATCCCCCGCCCTTCTGGCGACACGTCTCTACACAAGACACGATATGTCGCGTGTATCGAAATCTCAAGATGTATCGCGTTCGGCGGGCGGTCGGCCGGTGTCCATGGGAGAAGAGGGGTGGCGGCGATCCCCTTCTCCCCATCGGGATCAGTCGTCCTCGTCGTCGTCCAGCCGAGCGAGCCAGGTGGCCAGCCGCTCGATCGGGGTCTCGAACTCGGGGTTGAGGTCGACGAACTCGCGCAACCGCTCACCGAGCCACAGCAGGCTGACCTCCTCCTCACCTCGCCGCTCGACGAGCTCCTCGATCCCCCGATCCGTGAAGTACATCTCTCTCCATTCCTCCTGAAACGGCAGCGAGCCCCCAGCCGGGGCCGGGGGCTCACTTGTTGCGTTGGATCAGCCGAACACCTCGTGGAGCATCCCCTCGAGTTCGGTGTCGTGCGTGTTGTGCGACCCCGTCGCGGGCGAGCTGTTGGGCCGGCGCGAGATGCGGCGCACCGGGCGGCCGCCCAGCGTCTGCGGGTCCTCCGCGAGCTTCAGCGTAAGGTACGGCCACGGCCCCATGTTGGCCGGCTCGTCCTGCGCCCAGACCAGCTCCGCCTGCGACCCGTAGCGCGCCAGCTCGGCGGCCAGCTCCTCACCCGGGAACGGGTAGAGGCGCTCGAGCCGGACGATCGCGACGTCGTCGCGGCCCGACTTCTCCCGCTCCGCGGCCAGGTCGTAGTAGACCTTGCCGGAGCAGAGCACCACCCGGGTGACCTTGGCCGCGTCGGCGAACGAGTCGCCGAGGACCGGCTGGAAGGTGCCGGAGGTGAAGTCGGCCGCCTTGGACGTGGCCGCCTTGTGGCGCAGCAGCGACTTGGGCGTGAAGACCACCATCGGCTTGTGCCGCTGCGACTCCACCTGCCAGCGCAGCAGGTGGAAGTAGTTGGCCGGGGTCGAGGGCTGCGCGACCGTCATGTTGTCGAGCGCGCACACCTGCAGGAACCGCTCGATGCGGGCCGAGGAGTGGTCGGGACCCTGGCCCTCGTAGCCGTGCGGCAGCAGCAGCACGACCGAGGACTTCTGGCCCCACTTCTGCTCGCCCGACGAGATGAACTCGTCGATGATCGTCTGGGCGCCGTTGACGAAGTCGCCGAACTGCGCCTCCCAGGCGACCAGGGCGTCCGGGCGGACGACGCTGTAGCCGTACTCGAAGCCGAGCGCCGCGAACTCGCTGAGGAGCGAGTCGTAGACGTAGAACTTCGTGGTGCCCTCGTTGAAGGTCTTGAGCGGCGTGTGGTCGGCGCCGGTCATCCGGTCGACCAGGACGGCGTGGCGCTGCGTGAACGTGCCGCGGCGCGAGTCCTGGCCCACCAGGCGCACCGGGTGGCCGTCGATGAGCAGCGAGCCGAAGGCCAGCGTCTCGCCCATCGACCAGTCGATCGTGTCCGTCTCGACCATCTGGCCGCGGCGCTGCAGCACCGGCGCCAGGCGCGGGTGCGGCGTGAAGCCCTCGGGCAGGTTGAGCTGGGTGTCGACGATGCGCTTGAGCGTCTCGTCGCTGATCGCGGTGGGCGTCTCGTCATGCGACCACTTGACGACCTCGGCGGGTGGCACGCGCATCGCGGCCGCCTCTGCCGGCTTCTTCGCCGCCTCGCGGGTCTCCGTGAACGCCTGCTCCAGCTTGGCCTGGTAGTCGCGCAGCGCCTGCTCGGCCTCCTCGACCGTGATGTCGCCCCGGCCGATCAGCGCCTCGGTGTAGAGCTTGCGGGTCGAGCGCTTGGCGTCGATCAGGTCGTACATCAGCGGCTGGGTGAAGGCGGGGTTGTCGCCCTCGTTGTGGCCGCGGCGGCGGTAGCAGATGAGGTCGATGACGACGTCCTTGCGGAACGCCTGGCGGTATTCGTAGGCCAGCTGGCCCACGCGCACCACGGCCTCGGGGTCGTCGCCGTTGACGTGGAAGATCGGGGCCTGGATCATCCGGGCCACGTCGGTCGCGTAGACCGACGACCTGGACGAGGCGGGCGAGGTCGTGAAGCCGACCTGGTTGTTGACCACCACGTGCACGGTGCCGCCGGTGCGGTAGCCGCGCAGCTGCGACAGGTTGAGCGTCTCGGCCACGACGCCCTGGCCGGCGAAGGCCGCGTCGCCGTGGACGAGGACGGGCAGGACGGTGAAGCCCTCCTCGCCGCGCTCCAGGAGGTCCTGCTTGGCGCGGACGACGCCCTCGAGCACCGGGTCGACCGCCTCCAGGTGGGAGGGGTTGGCGACCACGGACGCGGTGATGGTCCTGCCGCTAGGCGCGGTGAACGTGCCCGCCGCGCCGAGGTGGTACTTCACGTCGCCCGAGCCGTGCGCGGTGCGCGGGTCGATGTTGCCCTCGAACTCGCCGAAGATCTGCGCGTAGGACTTGCCCACGATGTTGGCCAGCACGTTGAGGCGGCCGCGGTGGGCCATGCCGATGACGACCTCGTCGAGGTCCTCGTCGGCGGCGTCGCTGATCACCGAGTCGAGCAGCGGGATCAGGGACTCGCCGCCCTCCAGGGAGAAGCGCTTCTGGCCGACGAACTTCGTCTGCAGGAACGTCTCGAACGCCTCGGCGGTGTTGAGCCGGGCCAGGATGTTGAGCTGCTCGTCACGCTCGGGCGACTTGTGCGGCTTTTCCACCCGCGCCTGGATCCAGGCCCGCTCCTCGGGGTTCTGGATGTGCATGTACTCGATGCCGACCGTGCGGCAGTAGGAGTCGCGCAGCACGCCGAGGATCTCGCGGAGCTTCATCAGCGCGCGGCCGCCGAAACCGCCCGTGGCGAACTCCCGCTCCAGGTCCCACAGCGTCAGCCCGTGGGACTGGATGTCCAGGTCGGGGTGCTTGCGCTGCTTGTACTCCAGCGGGTCGGTCTCGGCCATCAGGTGGCCGCGCACGCGGTAGGCGTGGATCAGCTCGATCACGCGGGCGGACTTGGACACGTCGTCGTCGTGGGAGGCCGAGACGTCCTGCACCCAGCGGACCGGCTCGTACGGGATCCGCAGCGCCTCGAAGATCTCGTCGTAGAAGCCGTCCTCGCCCAGCAGCAGCCGGTGGATCTGGCGCAGGAAGTCGCCCGACTGGGCGCCCTGGATGATCCGGTGGTCGTAGGTGCTGGTCAGCGTCATGACCTTGGAGACGGCCAGGCGCGAGAGCGTGTCGGGCGAGGCCCCCTGGTATTCGGCCGGGTATTCCATCGCTCCAACGCCGATGATCGTGCCCTGGCCGGGCATCAGGCGGGGCACGGAGTGGACGGTGCCGATCGTGCCGGGGTTGGTCAGCGAGATGGTGGTGCCGGCGAAGTCGTCGACGCCCAGCTTGCCCGCGCGGGCCTTCCGGACGACGTCCTCGTACGCCATCCAGAACTGGCGGAAGTCCATCTCCTCGGCGCCCTTGATCGAGGGCACGAGAAGCTGGCGCTCGCCGTTGCTCTTCTGTACGTCGATCGCCAGGCCGAACCCGACATGCTCGGGCTTGATCAGCGTCGGCTTGCCGTCGACCTCCGCGTAGGAGTAGTTCATCTCCGGCATGGCCCGCAGGGCCTTGACGATCGCGAAACCGATCAGGTGGGTGAAGGACACCTTCCCGCCGCGACCCCGCTTGAGGTGATTGTTGATCACAATGCGGTTGTCGATGAGCAGCTTGGCCGGGATCGCGCGCACGCTGGTGGCCGTCGGGACCGTCAGCGACAGGTCCATGTTGGCGGCCGTGCGTGCGGCGGCGCCGCGCAGCTTGACCTCCTCGGCGCCCTTGGGC